>JASBSA010000109.1 GCA_030149175.1 Winogradskyella sp.
AGAAGTGTCAACGATGCTTCTGATGGTACTGGTAGAACACAAGGTATATTAACCATAGGACTAACTGATATTTACGATACTAATACTGAAAATAAAAATACTAACGCAACTACATTTAATGATAAAGAATTCTTAATGTGGGGAAATAATGGTGCTGATCTTAACCTTGCAGCCTCTACAGTTACGGTAAATATGAGTGCTGGCATAACTCCTTCATTAACAACTAATGTAAACTTTACAGCTATGCAACGTGTATGGAAAGTAGTTGAGTCAGGTGGAGATATCCCAAGAGTAAAAGTTAGAATACCTCAAAATGCGATAAGAAATATATCACCTCCCGGAAGCTATTATATGTTTATATCTAGCACAGGAGTCTTTGATCCAACAGCTGATTATAGAGTTATGACTTCTGATGGTAGTGGTAACTTAGAAACAGAATATGACTTTGATGGTACTAAATATATTACTTTTGGTTATGCGCCACAAGTTGAAGTTGTGCGCTCAGTATACTTTGATGGTGCTGTGGATTACATAGACATTGAAGATAATTTAGATTTAGATCCTTCTGGATTTACAATTTCTGCTTGGATAAAGCGTGATGCTGCAGATTCAGGCACAAAATCAATCTTATCTAAGAGAAACTTAACTTTTTCTCAAGGTTATGACTTTAGATTAACAGATGCTAATAGAATTCAGATTATTTGGAAAAATGGTTCAAATCAAGCCCTTCAATCCAACACAAGCCTTCCTGATGATGAATGGCATCATGTTGCTGCAATATATGATGGATCAATGGTATCTATTTATATAGATGGTGTCTTAGATAAATCAGCTATTAAAACTGCACCCGTCACTACCACAGATTCATTTTTAATAGCAGCTGCTGGTAAAGGCACTACTACACAACATTTTGGAGGAAATATTGATGAAGTACGTGTATGGAACACAGCATTAACTGAAGATCAATTGCGCTTTGTAATGAATCAAGAAATTGAAGACAATGTAGGACAGGTAATGGGTAAAATATTACCAACCTCTATAACCAAAAATGACATTGATGCAGTACCATGGAACGATTTAGCAGGCTACTACCCTATGTCTGTATACACTTACACAAACACAGATGATGCCTCTGGCAACGGAAATCAAGGAGCTTTGCGAAATCTTGATACGGTCGATAGACAAACAGCGCCACTACCTTATGCGTCGACACAAAACGGTGATTGGGATACGAACTCAACCTGGACAAACGGTAATATCCAATATATACCAGGCACAGCTTCAATAGTTGACCCTACAGTTACTGTAGATTGGAACATTGTTAGAACATCTCACAATGTAACTATGGATAATAGTGCATTACCTGCCGGAAATAACGAAAACAGAAATCTACTTGGACTTTATGTCGATGCTAATGAATTAACTCTAAATGGTGACAATGCTACAAATACAGGCAGCGGACTTACAGTATCACACTACTTGAGTTTAACAGGTAAAATTGACTTAGAAGGAGATTCTCAACTAATTCAAACAGAAAATAGTGATCTGTTAGTAGCTATTAACGGTGAGCTTGAAAAAGATCAACAAGGTACTGCAGATACCTATACTTATAACTATTGGTCTGCACCTGTTGGCAGTATAGATATTGCAACTAACAATTATCGTTATACAGTACAAGATGTAATGTACGATGGCACCAACCCTGTCAACTTTTCCAGTTCTGGATACGATGGTGCTGCAACAAACCCTATCAGAATTGCAGATTATTGGATATGGAAATTTGCTAACTTGACGAGCGATGATTATTCTGCATGGCAACACGTAAGACGTACTGGAAATATTTTACCAGGAGAAGGTTTTACCATGAAAGGACCTGGTACAGGTTCAATCTTGACTGATCAAAACTATGTCTTCTTAGGAAAACCAAATAATGGCGACATCAGTTTAACTATTAACAATGGTAACGATTATTTAGTTGGTAACCCTTACGCTTCGTCATTAGATGCTGATGAATTTATCTTAGATAATCCAAATACTACTGGAGCACTTATGTTCTGGGAGCATTGGGGAGGTGGATCTCACATCTTACAAGAATATCAAGGTGGTTATGCTATCTATAACCTTTCAGGAGGTGTTCCGGCACCAGCACCAGATCCAGATGTGGCACAAGTTGGTGTAGGTACTAAAACGCCAGGCAGATATGTGCCTGTAAGTCAAGGATTCTTTGTAACCGGTATTAGTACCGGAACTATAAACTTTGAAAATGATCAGCGTGCGTTTGTTAAAGAAGGCGGTGCTTCATCTGTATTTATGAGAACAACAAATTCTTCTAATACCCAAAATAATGACCCAGAGGGAGATATAGATGAAAGAATGAAGTTTAGAATTGGCTACAGAGCAAGCAATACAATGCATTTGCAAAGAGAGGTATTATTAACTATAGATGAAAATGCAACCGAAGGTGTAGATTGGGCTTACGATGCTCACCTTAACGAAGATCAGACAGACGATATGTTCTGGATGATTGGTGATGAAAAGTTCATTATTCAAGCTAATGATAACGCCAATCTAACTACAGTGTATCCTCTAGGTGTAAAAACTAGTGCTGATGGTACTAGTACGTTTGCAATCAATACTCTAGAAAACGTACTTGATGATGTAAATATATATCTACACGACAAAGCATTAAACTTATTCCATGATTTAAGAGTAAGTGACTACGAAATCTTCTTAAACGAAGGTGAGTACTTAGATCGTTTTGAAATTACATTTGCAAACGAAGCTCAATTATTGGGCATCGACGACGAGGAAAACAATACATTAGATGTGTTATACTCTAATGACAAAGAGAAAATCGTATTAATAAATCCTAACCTGGTAGACGTAAAATCTATAGAACTATTTAATATGCTCGGACAATCCGTCCACAAATTTGAAAGTATTTCAGAGAGCGGTTACTCTGAATATGACGTTAAGAATTTAAGTACTGGAACTTATATTATTAAGTTATATACTGTAAGCGGTTCAGTATCAACTAAGAAAGTTTTAGTAAAGTAATTTTTGCCCCAAATCTTAAATCTTAACCACGAAAAAGCCCTGAGTAATTCAGGGCTTTTTCATTTCATATGCTCATTGTTTTTTATTGCAACAACGATAATAGTTCTTCAAACTTTAACTTGCTTTGCTCGCCTGACTTCATGTTTTTAAAGGTATATGTACCAGAATTTAGTTCCTCCTCTCCCACTAAAACTACGTAAGGTATATTGCGACGATTAGCGTGCGTCATTTGCTTTTTCATTTTAGCACTATCTGGATATAACTCTGCTTTTACTCCATGTTGTCGTAATTTGGTCACTGCTTGTAAACAGGCCATAGCCTCTTTGTCTCCAAAATTAATGAACAGTACTTTAGTTGCATCTGCTATGGTTTCCGGGAACAAATTCAATTCTTCTAAAACCAAATAAATACGATCTAACCCAAAGCTGATACCTACTCCACTGGTATCTGGTTTCCCAAAGATGCTGGTTAAATCATCATAACGACCACCTCCACCAATAGAGCCCATTTTTACACCTTCTGGTGCTGCCACTTCAAAAATTGCACCTGTATAATAATTAAGTCCTCTGGCAAGTGTCACATCTAATTGAAGGTTAGCTGTTTTTAATCCTAATTTTGAAATGGCAGCATCTATAAATTCTAACTCTTCAATACCTTTTAGTCCAACTTCAGAGGTGTTTAAAATAGATTTTAGGCTTTCTACTTGCGTACCGAACTCACCTTCTAAAGCGAATAAGGGTTGAAGCTTAGAAATACCATCTTCTGAAATGCCTTTGCTACGCATTTCTTCTTTTACCCTCTCTTCTCCTATTTTGTCGAGCTTATCTAAAGCAACTGTAAAATCTATCAGTTTATCTTGTGCTCCAATAACCTCAGCAATACCTGATAAAATTTTACGGTTATTGATTTTTATAGTCACTCCTTTTAAATCAAGAGCCGTAAAAACAGCATCATAAAGCTGAACAAACTCAACCTCTTGAAACAATGATGTCGAGCCTACAACATCTGCATCACACTGGTAAAACTCTCTAAAACGGCCTTTCTGTGGACGGTCTGCACGCCAAACGGGTTGTATTTGATAACGCTTAAACGGAAAATCAATCTCATTTTGGTGCTGCACCACATAACGTGCAAAAGGGACTGTAAGGTCGTAGCGGAGGGCTTTTTCTGAGATTTTAGACGTTATTCTTGTTTCATCTTTTGAAGTACAATCTTCATCAGAGACTTTTTTTAAAAAATCTCCACTATTCAAAATCTTAAAAATTAAGCGATCTCCTTCATCACCGTATTTACCCATTAAGGTGTCTGAGTTTTCAAAACTTGGAGTTTCAATAGGTTGAAATCCATATAACTCAAACTGCTCTTTTATAATGTTCATTATATAAGAACGTTTTGCAACCTCTACTGCATTAAAATCTCTGGTACCTTTTGGAATACTTGGTTTTTGCGCCATAACATTTCCTACAAAAGCAGGAATCTCTTTTTAGTGAAACTTTTATTCAATAACACTTCGACTGCTTCGCAGTATGCTTTCAATCAAAATATATTTTGATTTCAACCAGTGCTCAGTGTGACTTAAAGGATTAGCATAAAGTAATCTTTTAATTCACAAAAATATTATAATTTTTAGAGGCATACCCAAGTAATTTTAAATTTATAGTAACTTTATGGTGTTTGAGACGTCTTATGGTTTTAAACAACCCAACTAACTTTAAACACAACTATGTTTTCATTAGCTAGAGAGAATGTAAAAATTGCTTTTGGCTCTATTAAAAGCCAGTTACTGCGTACTATACTAACGGTATTGATTATTGCCATTGGTATTATGGCTTTAGTAGGTATTCTAAGTGGAGTATCGGCTTTGGAGAATACCATTTCCAGTAATTTTTCATCTATGGGTGCCAATACCTTTAATTTTCAACGTTACGAGTTTAGGGCGCAACGCCAAAGCAGTCGAGAGCGTCAAAAAGTAAACCCTGTGATAAGCTATAGAAACGTAAAAGATTTTATTGATAATTATGATTACCCATATACCAAAGTTGCAGTGTCTTTTTATGGCTCTTCAGCATCTGAGGTAAAATACGAGAATGAGAAAACCGATCCCGAAGTGGCGATTATAGGTTCTAACGAACATTTTATTGAAAACTCTGGCTTAGAAATAGAAAATGGTCGCTCTCTCAATTTTGCAGATGTAGAAAATAACAATGCCGTTTGCGTTATTGGTAGCGATTTACGTAAGGCATTATTTCCTGATGAAAATCCGATTGATAAAACCATAAGTGTTAGAGGTTCTAAATTTAAAGTTATTGGCGTTTTAAAGGAAAAAGGCTCTACGTTTGGTAATAATCAGGATTTGAGAGTAATTATGCCCATACAAAAGGCACGCTCTATCTTTACCAATCCTAACATCAATTACACTCTTAGCGTAAAAGTGGATAAGACGGATATGCTAGAAGGCGCACAAGATGATGCTATTATTACCTTTAGAAATGTTAGAGGATTAAGCCCTGTAGAAGAAAATAATTTTGGTATTGAACGTAGTGAAGACCTTATAAACCGAGTAGCAGATAATACAAATACTTTATACATTGCGGCTTGGATAATTAGCATTATTACAATTTTTGGCTCTACCATAGCCTTAATGAATATCATGCTAGTTTCTGTGAGCGAACGCACCAGAGAAATTGGTGTCCGAAAAGCACTTGGTGCAAAACGAAGCACTATCGCCTTTCAGTTCTTTATGGAAACGGTTATTATTGGTCAGCTAGGTGGTATTTTAGGCATTATCTTGGGTATCTTGATTGGTTGGGGAGTTGCAACAGGTTTTGAACTCGAGTTCTCTACACCTTGGACCGCTATGATTTGGGCAACCACTATTGCTTTTATTGTGGCTGTATTTTCTGGACTTTATCCAGCGACAAAAGCTGCAAAACTAGACCCTATTGAGTCACTTAGGTATGAATAAAATTCCTGCAAAAGCATGAATCTCATTGCTTAGATAAAACTTCTTTGTGTCACGCTGAACTTGTTTCAGCGTCTCAAAAAAACATTTTTATGATGAAAACCAAGGTTCTGAAACTAGTTCAGAATGACAGTATTCTAGCTTTTTATTAAATTTTCAAAATATTGAAATAATTCGCCTTTGGTAATATTAGCACCTTGCTGAATTAACTTAAAAATATCTTGGTGCTTATCCTCTGAGTAGTCTTTCTTTGCATTGAAAAACTCAATATCATCAGATAACAAGTTATCCCTTAACCATTGAAACCCCTCTTTTGTAGTTAAATCTGTCTTATCTTCTTTTAATTTAATTGCTATAAGGTGCATATCATTTTCTCTACACTTAAACAAATGTATCTGATTTGGTGAAATATGCTCTAAGTATTCTACTTTGCTTAACACACCATACCAAACCAAGTCGCTAAAGACGTCTAATTCTTGTTCTGCCGCCTCTGGCTTATTTTTCTTAATATCTTCCCATTCCTCAGCAGTAATGGATTGTGTTGCCAAAAAATTGATAAACTCCTGGTGTAATTCTTCGAACTGTTCTTTTGTTAATCTTGCGTATTTCATAATATTTCCCACGAAAGTGGGAATCTATTTTTAATTATACTCTATTTTATATTTGTATTTCATTTCCACTTCTGTTGTGCTTACGCTAAAGCTTCAGCGACACGCGTGCGCTCTGTGTGACATCCTCCTCTTTAAGACAAAGAATTTACATTTAATTAATCGCCTCGTAAGCTTCAAAAGGTCTATCAGTAGCTAAAATATCAACTCCTAGTTTTTTCCATTGTAGGTATAGCTCATCACCTCTTGCTTCTGCTTGTCTATCCAAGTTACCAAGTGTACCTAAAATGCAAACTATATCTTCATTATGAAGTCTTTGATATAAAGATTTGTTAGATAAACGTGTACCCGTAAAAGCAAGCATGTTTTCTGTAGGTATGCTGGTTTTTAATAACCTATCAAACTCTTCATGATTTCTTGCTGAAACCGAAAGTAATACGTCTGGTGCTAATTTATAAGCAGATTGAGCTTGTTCAACATCATAAGTTATTATGATACTTATATCTTTTGCATTAGCTTCTTCAATAGCCTTTATAACATTTTCTTGATTAACACTTCGCTTAATATCAACGGTTAGAATAATACCATTGGCTTTACTCCACTTTAAAACTTCAGAAAATAGTGGAACTTTAAAGTTGGTTTGGTTTCCGAAGTCGTCAATTAAATCATATTTTCTTAATTCGTTATAGGTGAGGTTTTTCACTGAGCCACTTCCGTTTGTAGTTCTATCTATAGAATTATCATGCATTAAAATCAATTTACCATCTTTGGTTTGGGCAACATCTATTTCAAAAATAGCAGAAATACTATCGCTTACATATTTTAAGGTTTCCAAGCAATTTTCAGGATAATGCTTTATACCTTTTCCACCACGATGCACACTAATTTTTGGGTAATCTGATCTTGAAGGCTTAAAAAGCTCAATGAGTTTGGATTTCTGTGCCTGCCCTAATTGTCTTTCAGGTTTAGAGTCTTTACAAGCTACAAATCCTATGATAAGAATTAAAAATAAGAGTCTTTTCATGAATATGATTGAATAAAAAAACCGCTTAGAAAACTAAACGGTTTTGATTTATTTTAATTTGAGATTATTAAGCTTCAGCGATAACTTCAAAAGAAAAATCAACTGTTACTTCTCTATGTAAACGAATAACCGCTTCGTATTGACCTAAACGCTTAATGTTACCACCGTTTATAGAAATGTATTTCTTATCAACTTCGTGACCTTCGTTTCTTAATGCTTCGGCTAAATCCATATTAGTTATAGAACCAAATAACTTGTCGCCTGCGGTAGCACCTGTACCAGCCTTAGCAGTTATTTTTATCTCTAAAGCTTTTAAGGCTTCTGCTGTTTTTTCAGCTTCAGCTATGATAGATTTTTCTTTAAAAGCACGTTGCTTTAAAGTCTCTGCCAATACTTTTTTAGCAGAAGCTGTAGCCATTACAGCATGTCCTTGAGGAATTAAAAAGTTTCTACCATAACCGCTCTTAACTGTTACAATATCGTCTTTAAATCCTAAATTTTCAACGTCTTGTTTTAATATAAGTTCCATTGTTATGATATTTTATTTTAATAAATCAGCAACATATGGCATTAAGGCTAAGTGTCTAGCTCTTTTTACTGCCACTGATACTTTTCTCTGATATTTTAAAGAAGTCCCTGTTAAACGTCTTGGTAACAATTTACCTTGCTCGTTAACAAAGCTTAATAAGAAATCTGGATCTTTATAATCGATGTATTTGATACCAGACTTTTTAAAACGACAATACTTCTTCGTTTTTTGAGTCTCTATATTTAAAGGCGTAAGATATCTAATCTCTCCATCTTTTTTTCCTTTTGCTTGTTGTTCTATTGATGACATAATTAAGCTTTTTGTTTATTTCTTTCTCTTCTTTTCTCAGCCCAAGCCACAGCGTGCTTGTCTAATTTTACAGTTAAATAACGCATAAAACGCTCATCACGTCTAAACTCTAACTCTAAAGGTTCAATAACTTCACCAGCTACCTGGTACTCAAACAAGTGATAAAATCCACTTTTTTTGTTTTGGATTGGATAAGCTAATTTTTTTAAGCCCCAATCTTCTTTGGCTATCATCTTTGCACCTTTAGAAACGAGAAAATCCTCATATTTCTTAACTGTCTCCTTTATCTGGTCTTCAGATAAAACGGGATTCAAGATGAAAACAGTTTCATAATGATTCATAATAAATTTTTTATTTATTGTTAAAACGGCTGCAAAAATAAGGAATATTTCTAATTTTGACAATGTTTTTTATTTGAAAGTTTTAAACAATTTTTGCACTTAAGATTATGTTAAATTTTACAGTTTGTCGGTAAAATTTGTTTTTTAACCGAAATTATCGTACTATTGTCGATATCTTAACCTAATAAAATATTAATGTTATGACTTTAAACTGTGTAGTTGTTGATGATTCTGCGATTCAGCGCCTCTCTATAGTAAAGTTAATTGAGAATCATTCCTCACTTAATCTTATTGCAGAGTACAGCAGTGCGTTAGAAACAAAAAACGGTCTTAATACGCATAAGGTAGACCTTATCTTCTTAGATATAGAAATGCCTGTATTAAACGGTTTTGAGCTCCTAGATGTACTCAACAACAAACCCCAAATTATTTTTGTTACAGGTAAAACCGAATATGCTTTTAAAGCATTTAATTACGATGCTACCGACTATCTTCAAAAACCAATCACAAAAGAACGTTTTAATACAGCTGTTGAAAAAGCTATTGAACAGCATAAGTTAAAATTAGACTTTAACGAAACTGATGGCGAGCACATCTTTGTGAAGAGTAACCTTAAAAAACGTAAAGTTTATATTAAGGATATAAAATGGATTGAAGCTTTAGGCGACTATGTAAAAGTTGTAACAGAAGAAAACAGCCTTGTAGTACTATCTACAATGAAGGCTTTTGAAAAAGAATTACCAGAAGGAAAATTTTTGAGAATCCACAAATCTTATATTGTGAATTTAGATAAAATTGATCGCTTTAACAGTAAGAATGTTGAAGTAGGTGCTTATGAGATTCCTTTGAGTCGAAATAAGAAAACACAATTAGTAGATGCTTTGAATAAT
>JASBSA010000130.1 GCA_030149175.1 Winogradskyella sp.
ACATGGTTAGGAAGTTTTTCTTTATTTACTTTTTCTTTTAGACTCATCTTAAAAATTACAATAACAGGGTCTTCTACCAAAGGTGTAAGTTAAGGTAATTCCTGAAAACACATACCAATCATTACTATTTGTGTTACCAAAACTGAACTGTTCTCTGTACTCAGCATCAGGCATACTTCCATCCAATTCATCAGAAAATGTATATCTAGCACCTATTTCTGCTGCTAACACTAAATGATTACTAATATTAGTTTTATAACCCAAAACCATAGGAATACCATAGGCCCAACTACTTGTATCTTCTGAAGTATACTGACCGTTTTGAGTAAAATAATAATTATCGTGATTCGCCATAGAAATCCCAGTATATAAATATGGTGTTCCTTTTATGCCACTTGTATGCAAATCGAAATCCCAAAACGTAAATTCCATTCCAGCAGATATTTCCAAAATACTAGTATTAAACTTATAGCCTCTTTGTATTCGTCTAGGATCATCTGATTTACCATCAACACCTTCTAAATCTGAAAATATGACAGATAATCTATACGAATGCCTCGGACTTCTATTCCACTTAAAAATACCACCAATAGCAAGCTGATTTGGTGATATATAATTTGTAGCTCCTACATCTCCAATAAAATTACTACCACCAGCAAACACACCAACCTCATAAATTTGAGCATTAGTGTTTTGCATAAAAAATATACTTATAAAAATTAGGAATAAATACCTCATAGATTTTTCAAAGTTTGCAAATATAATAATTATGATTAGCCTATTACAATTTGACACAAATTGTCTTAGAGATAAACAGTATTTACAAGCTTTTATTGTACAAAACAAGGGCTTAATTACGCCGATCTTCTCCCCAGAGCAGCTTTTTTCTTAAGGTATCTAAAAAGGTTTCTTCTAAACGTTCAACCATCTTAATTACAAAACTTGCTCTTTCTATTGTTACAGTTGTTGTATTGGGCAATGTAACTATCCTAGAGTCTAGAGACATTAAAAAGTGATCTTCTCTACCTTCAACTTTAAAACTTACAGTTGTTTTGTCTGGTATTATTAAAGGCCGAGCACTTAAATTATGTGGTGCAATGGGAGTCAATGCAAAATTATTAGCTTCTGGTGTTATAACTGGGCCGCCACAACTCAACGAATAACCTGTAGAACCAGTCGGTGTAGATAAAATAAGACCGTCTGCCCAATACGATGTTAAATACTCACCGTCAAGATGTGTTTCAACAGTAATCATAGATGTGGTGTTCTTTCTGCTTAATGCAATCTCGTTGAGGGCAAAGTTAGTTTCACCAATACTAGTATTCTCTGGCTGGGTAGTAACACTTAACAAAGTACGTTCGGATATTTTATAATCTCCATTGAAAATTTCGGTAAGTGCAGATTCTATCTCGTCGGTTTGTATGGTAGCTAAGAATCCTAATCGGCCAGTATTGATACCAACTATGGGAATGCCCAAATCCCTTACATAGGTTATAGCTCTTAATATAGTTCCGTCTCCACCTATACTTATAAGCAAATCGAAACTCTTATCTAAAACAGTAAACGTTTTTAAAGCTGAATTTTCCTGAAGGTCTGCAGGCTGCTGACTTAAAAAATCTGACTCTACCAAAATATCAACATTATGCTTCAACAGGACTTCAACTAAGATTTCTAGTGCTTTTTGTGTTGATTCCTTAGTATAATTCTGACCATAAATTGCAATTTTCATCATTACATGTTTAGGTATTTGTCAAGATATTCAGAACGTTCCTTTAAGCTCTCTATATACGAATCTTCTTCGTGACCCGAAACAATATTATAGCTGTAACGTCTAAAAGTTTGTATAATCTCGTTAAGGCTGGAGTTACCAATTTTTAAAGTAATTTGGGCTAAATCTGAACTCATTTTAGAAATAAATGCACCTAACAATTTAGCATCATTGGACTCTACAATCTGACTTATTTCACTAAACGAATAATCATGTAAACCTTTTTCTACAATGAGAATACCACCAGGTTCAGCAAAAAATGGAGTTTCATTAAAAAGGTGAATAATATCGTTAAGCTCGTAATAGCCTAAATATGTGTTTTTTTCATCTAAAACAGGCATTATATTAGAATCATTTTGAGCAAACGCCTCGAGGACATCGAGCCAATTTGTTGTTGACCTAACAAAAAAGCCTTCAATTGTATGACTACAATCGCTTATAGCTATGGCACTATCAAAACAATGCACATCGGTTTCTGAAATACAACCCATGTACACACCTTGATTGTGAATTGGAACATGCGAATAGGTTAACTGATTAAATAGCATTTGCAAATCGCCTATTTTATCAGTGATTTCAAGTGGTTTTATATCATTTATAACAAAATCTTGTAATTGCATGTTTTTAGTTTGAATATCTTGCAAATTAATCAAAAATAACTACAAAAACCCAAGATGAGTTCTGTATTTTTGTTGTTTAAAAATTACGGAAATGACAAAGTTAAGTGTTAACATTAATAAGATTGCAACACTAAGAAATAGTCGTGGTGGTGACGCTCCAAATGTGGTACAATTTGCAAAAGATGCGCAGCGATTTGGCGCCGAAGGCATAACCGTTCACCCAAGACCAGACGAAAGGCATATTCGCTACCAAGATGTATACGATTTAAAGCCTGTTGTAACAACCGAATTCAATATTGAAGGTAATCCCATTCCTAAATTTATTGATATGGTTTTAAAAGTTAAACCGACTCAAGTAACTTTAGTGCCAGATGCCGAAGATGCCATAACATCTAATGCTGGCTGGGACACCATTAAGCACAAAGATTTCCTTATTGATATCATTAAGGAGTTTAAAAACAACGATATTAGAACCTCTATTTTTGTAGATCCCGATTTACATCAAATTGAAGGCGCCAAAGAAACAGGCACAGAAAGAATTGAACTCTACACCGAATCTTATGCACATCAATTTAGCTTAGGAAATAAAGAAGGTATAAAACCCTATATGGAATGTGCTGGCCTGGCAAATACTCTAGGCTTAGGCATTAATGCTGGTCATGATTTATCTCTTAACAATATCAAATATTTTAAAGAAAACATCACAGGCTTATTAGAAGTTTCTATTGGTCATGCACTGATATCCGAAAGTTTATACTTAGGTGCCAAAAATGTAATAAAAATGTATTTAGACAAACTAAAATGATTTTACATTCTAACATTATAGGAGAAGGTAAACCATTTGTAATTCTGCACGGTTTCTTGGGTATGGGAGACAACTGGAAAACCCTAGCCAAACAATTTTCTGAGTCTAATTACCAAGTGCATTTAGTGGACCAACGTAACCATGGCCGTAGTTTTCATTCTGTGGATTTTGACTATGAACTAATGGCTTATGATTTAAAAGCGTATTGCGACAAACACAACCTCAACGATATTATACTTTTAGGTCATTCCATGGGAGGAAAAACAGCGATGCTATTTGCCGCAACTTTTCCTAAGCTCGTAAGCAAGCTAATGGTTGCTGATATTTCGCCTCGCTATTACCCTATTCATCATGATACCATTTTAGAAGGCTTAGCCAGCTTAGACTTTTCTGAGATAAAGAGTCGTGGAGAAGCTGATGAGGCTCTTAGCAATTACATCAAAGACCAAGGGGTTAGAATGTTTTTGCTTAAAAATTTGTATTGGGTAGAAAAAGAAAAACTTGGTTTAAGAATCAATTTACCTGTTTTAAAAGACAATGTTGCAGAAGTAGGCGAAGCACTACCTATACATGCCACTTTTGAAAAAGACACATTATTTCTAAGAGGAGACCGTTCTGAATATATTGGGGAACAAGACGAAATTATAATTCATCGTCATTTTCCAAATTCTAAAATTATTGCTATTTCTAATGCTGGTCATTGGTTGCATGCAGAAAATCCCGAAGATTTTTATGCGGCTGTGATAAAATTCTTAACTTAGGTAAATTCAAAAAAACTAAAGAACATGAATCTCTTTATAAGACTTTTATTAAACGCATTGGCTGTATTTATTTTAGCTCACTTATTAAATGGTGTTAAAGTAGACGGATACATTGGCGCAATTATCGTTGCTTTTGTTTTGGCAATTCTTAATCTTTTTGTTAAACCGATCCTAATAATTTTTACGTTGCCTGTTACCATTTTAACCTTGGGATTATTTCTCTTGGCCATTAACGCATTAATCATTCTTTTGGCAGATAAATTGATTGATGGATTTGCCGTTAGCAGTTTTTGGACAGCACTACTTTTCAGTATTCTATTATCTATTCTACAATCCATTTTATACTCGTTCTTTAAAGAGCAAAAAAACGACTAAAAACCAATCATTTAAACTATTGTAGGGTTGTGAAAAATATTGTATTTTTGCAGCCCAATTTTAGTTACTAAAGCATAATGAATATTACAAGAGAAGACATCGACGCATTAAATGCAGTTGTAAAAGTAGATATCGCTAAGGAAGATTACAGCGATAAAGTTGAAAAAATCTTATCAGATTACCGTAAGTCTGCTAACATTCCTGGATTTAGAAAAGGCCATGTTCCCATGAGCTTGGTTAAAAAGCAATACGGAAAGGCTGTATTAGTTGATGAGGTAAACAAGTTACTTCAAGATGCCATTGGCAAATATCTTGTTGAAGAAAAATTAGATGTTTTAGGCAACCCTTTACCAAAGCCGCAAGACGACTTAGACTGGGATTCTGACGCATTTTCTTTTGAATTTGAATTAGGTTTAGCTCCAGAATTTGATGTTAAGCTTAAAGGAAAAAAAGCCATTACCCATTACAACATTGTTGCCGATGATAAGATGGTTGACAACCAAGTAAAGCACATTCAAAAACAATACGGAAAACTGGTATCTCAGACCGAAGTAACTAAAGATTCTGAAATTACAGGAAAATTCATTAACGAAGAAGAAGGTATTGAGAACGTTGCAACCATTACTTTAGATAAACTAAAAGGAAAAACAAATCCAAAGAAGTTTATCGGAGCTAAAGTTGGTGATGTTATAGAACTAAAGACTAAAGGTCTTTTTAACGACGACCACGACTTAATGACGTTCTTGAAAGTGTCTCACGATGATGCTCATGGATTAGATGTTAAAGTAAACTTCGAGGTATCTGAAATTAACGAAAGAGAACTTGCAGATTTAGACCAAGACTTATTCGACAAGCTTTTTGGACCTAAAGCAGTAACCTCTGTTACCGAGTTAAAAAACAAGATAAAGGAAGATTCTGAAAAGCAGTTTAAGCAACAAGGAGATCAAAAATTACTAAACGACGTTACAGAATATTTATTGGATAGCACGACTTTTGATTTACCTGTAGAATTCCTTCAAAAATGGATGCAAACTGCAGGTGAAGAACCAATGACTGAAGAACAAGCTAAAGAAGAGTATGAAAAGTCTGAAAAAAGCATGCGTTACCAACTTATAGAAGGTAAACTAATTGCTGACCATAACCTACAAGTGCAGTTTGAGGAATTGAAGTCTTATGCCATGGAAATGATAAAAGGGCAAATGGCACAATTTGGTCAAATGAATCCTTCTGAAAAAGAACTAGAAGATATTGCTGCACGCATCATGTCCAACCAAGATGAAGTAAAACGCCTATCTGAGCAATTGATGAGCCAAAAACTATTAAATCTTTATAAAACCGAAGCAAATATCAAAACAAAAGAAATAACCTATGATGATTTTGTTAAAGAATTCTACAGCTAAGGTTATTGAATAAATTAGTATCTTTAAGGCGTAGAACTGAAGAGTTTTACGCTTTTTTTTTTAAACAAAAAACAAATTGAAACTATAATGAATTACGGAAAAGAATTTGAAAAGTTCGCGATAAAAGATCAAGGGATAAATAGCGCACATTATGACAAGATCATAACAAGTATGTACCCAACCAACCTAACACCAAATATTATCGAAGAGCGACAAATGAACGCTGTTGCCATGGACGTATTTTCTCGTCTAATGATGGATCGTATTATTTTCTTAGGCACTGGTGTAAACGATCAAGTAGCCAATATTATACAAGCTCAGTTATTGTTTTTACAAAGTGTAGATGCTTCAAAAGATATTCAAATATATATTAATTCACCAGGTGGCTCCGTTTATGCAGGTCTTGGTATTTATGACACCATGCAGTTTGTAAAACCAGATGTGGCCACAATTTGTACTGGTATAGCCGCTTCCATGGCTGCCGTTTTATTATGTGCTGGAGAAAAAGGAAAACGCTCCGCATTAAAACACTCTCGTGTTATGATACATCAACCAATGAGCGGCACCCAAGGACAAGTATCTGATATGGAAATTGCTGTACGCGAAACCTTGAAAGTAAAAGAAGAACTTTATAATATTATCTCAAAACATTCTGGAAAGTCTTATGAGCAAGTAGAAAAAGATTCTGATAGAGATTATTGGATGCGATCTAATGAAGCTTTAGAATACGGAATGATTGATGAAGTTTTAGAACGCAAGTAAACATAACCTCTTACGACTAAAACCCCTAAACTAGAACAAAATTATGGCAAAAGAAGAATTAGAATGTTCATTTTGTGGTAGGAAAAAGCCAGAAACCAACTTACTAATTGCAGGATTAGATGCTCATATCTGTGATCGTTGTATAGAGCAAGCTCATGGTATCGTCATAGAGGAATCTAAGCAAACAGGTAACTCAGAGCTTAGTTCTGAATTAATGCTAAGAAAGCCCAAAGAGATAAAAGCATTCTTAGACGAGTATATTATTGGGCAAGAGTACACTAAGCGCGTCATGTCTGTTGCGGTTTACAATCATTATAAGCGCTTACTACAGCCACCTTCTGAGGATGATATTGAAATACAAAAGAGTAATATCATTATGGTTGGACAAACCGGTACCGGTAAAACCTTAATGGCAAAAACAGTTGCTCGTATGCTCAATGTGCCATTGGCTATTGTAGATGCTACTGTTTTAACCGAAGCTGGTTATGTTGGTGAGGATGTAGAAAGTATTTTAACACGGTTATTGCAAGCAGCCGACTATAATCTAGAAAAAGCCCAACGTGGTATCGTTTTTATTGATGAAATTGATAAGATTGCTCGAAAGAGTGATAATCCATCAATAACTAGAGACGTATCTGGCGAAGGTGTACAACAAGCACTTCTTAAACTATTAGAAGGCACTGTGGTTAATGTACCGCCAAAAGGTGGTCGTAAGCATCCTGATCAAAAGTTTATAGAAGTTAATACTGAACATATCTTATTCATTGCAGGTGGTGCTTTTGATGGCATAGAGCGTGTAATTACCAAACGACTAAACATGCAAGCCATTGGCTATAGTTCTATAAAGGACGATAATGTTGATGATGACAATATTCTTCAATATATTATTCCAAAAGACTTAAAAGACTTTGGATTAATACCTGAAATTATTGGTCGTTTACCTGTACTAACTCATATGGATCCATTAGATGCCAATACACTTAGAGCCATTTTAACGGAACCTAAAAATGCCATAATTAAGCAATACAAAAAGTTGTTTGCTATGGACGAAGTTGATTTTTCTATTACAGACGGAGCATTAGACTACATTGTAGAAAAAGCTATAGAATATAAACTTGGAGCTCGCGGGTTGCGCTCGCTTTGCGAAGAGATATTAACCGAAGCCATGTTTGATTTACCTGGCTCTGGAGAATCTAAGCTTAATGTAACTAAGGCTTATGCTGAAGATAGATTAAATAAGTCTACTTTAAAGAAACTTAAGGCAGTGTCTTAATAGAATAGTATTATAAAAAAGAAACCACAATTTTAAAATTGTGGTTTTTTTATTTGTTAGGATTGATTAATAAATATTGCTGACAATATGTTATATAAAATAGTTAGGGTTTTTTAATAAATAGCACATTTATTTACAGCTAATATAGTATCAGCCTTTAAGTTCAAACCTTTTTTTGGTTAAAGTCATTTTTAATCTCGTTGAGTGAAATTTTAGTGCGCTTTTTGTCGTTAAAAAACATTTGCGACACTAATTTTATTTTTCGAGCAATCTTAGTATAGCATTAAGCTCTTTTTCTTCTGATGCAAAACTCAATGTATAATCTTTGTAACCTTCTTTAAAAACTTTAATCTGGTAATCTAAATATGGCTTTATTCTAAAATTATACGTGGCATCTTTATTGGTAAGTTGCCTATCTACCTCATTACCATCGTCATCTAAAAGAATTACTGTAGAATAAGGTAAAATTTTATCTTCTTCAGATATTACAATACCTTTTAATTCATTATACACAGCTCTAGATTGAAATCTGTATAAGTTAAACGCATTATTCTTATTGTCTTTGTTTGAAGAAAAGACACCTTTTGAATCATCTATAAATATAAAGGCAATTTCATCATTCTCAGAGTTTATGGCATTGCCTAAATTTCTTGGTATGGTATAATTAGAATTAATCACTGTTGACAAAAAGATATCATAACCACCAAAACTATTATGGCCTTTTGAAGAAAAGAATAGTTCCGAGCCGTTTTTAGCTGTGTGAGGATACTTTTCGTCTTCGGAAGTATTGATGGTTCGTCCTAAATTTTCAGATTTGCCAAGACTACCATCTTCATAAATCTCAGCTTTATAGATATCGAAGCCACCAAAACCACCTTGCATGTTAGATGAGAAATATAAAAACTTGCCATCTTCTGAAACATGAGGATTTTCAACTGAATAATCATCGCTACTCACAGTCAGTTCAATTTCATTAATCCAATTACCATAAGAGTCCTTTTCTAATTCCGCCTTGTAGAGTTTATAATTTAATGAAGTGTTGCGCTCACTTCTTGTGTAATAAATAGTGTGTTCGTCTGTTGAAAAGGCTACCTGTCCTTCATTACCCTTTGTGTTTAAAATACGACTAAACAATAACGGTTGGGATAATTCACCATAAGCTTTAATATCTGCACAAAACAAGTCTGTATATGGCTCGTTAGTAATTGGGTCTATACCATTACCAAGCGCTCCAATTTTTTTAGAAGACACTATAACCAGCTTTTTTCTGAACGTAGTGCATGCTATTTCAGAATATTTTGAATTAATTTTTGAAATATTTACGGCATAGACATAGCCACTTTTATTAGTCTTATCAACTTTATTTTTTTCAGGATCTGTTTTGCCAAATGAAGTATATGTACAAAACATCAGTGCTGCTGCCAGCACAAACAGTGTAGGTTTCATAGTGTAGGGATTATGGATTAATTACCCTACCAAATTAGTATTATAAAATTTTGAATTGAGTTTTAGCTCTGAATTTTAGACGATTACCGCTATTTTTTCGACGATAATTCTAATTATTCCTATTTCTTCGATGAAATAAAAGGCTATTATAGGTTATTTAACCTCAGTAATTCTTCAACATAATCTCTAGAATTAGACAAGCGAGGGACTTTATGCTGACCACCAAGCTTGTTGTTCTCCTTTAACCAATCATAAAACAAGTTGGTTCGTGCACAGTGAATTTTTGGCTTATTCAATGTCATATTATTATAGCGTTTAGCTTCATAATCTGAGTTTAAAGCTTTTAGCGCATTATCAAATAACTCTTCGAAATAAGACATATTGTTAGGAGGTGTTTTAAACTCTATAATCCACTCGTGCGCTCCTTTTTCTTTACCGTTCATAAATATTGGTGCGGCAGTATAATCTACAATTTCTGCTGCGGTTCTTTTACAAACCTTTTTGAGAGCATCTTCTGCATTTTCAATTATGAGCTCTTCTCCAAAAGCATTAATATGATGTTTTGTTCTACCAGATACTTTTATTCTGTGCGGTTTTAAACTTACAAATCTAATGGTATCACCTATTTTATAGCGCCATAGACCTGCATTTGTTGTTATGATAACGGCATAGTTTTTTCCTAATTCCACATCACTCAAAGGAATCACTTTTTCATCTTTAGTACCATAAGTATCCATGGGAATAAACTCGTAGAAGATACCATAATCTAACATTAATAATAAATCACCTGAATAGTTCTGGTCTTGTATAGCAAAGAAACCCTCGGAAGCATTATAAATTTCATAATACTTAAACTCATTTTTAGGCAATATGGCTTTGTACTGTTCTATGTAAGGGTTAAAGCTTACACCACCATGAAAGTACACTTCTAGATTTGGCCAAACATCAAAAAGATTATCTTTTCCCGTCTTATCCAATACGTTATTTAGTAATACTAACATCCAAGAAGGTACACCAGCCAAACTCGTTACATTTTCTTGTATGGTCTCATCTACAATAGCCTGCATCTTAGATTCCCACTCGCTCATTAAAGACACTTTACTGCTCGGAGTACTACTAAACTCTGCCCAAAATGGCATGTTATCTATGAGAATAGCACTTAAATCCCCAAAAACAGTTCCGTTTTCTTTGTATAGCTCTTTACTTCCTCCCAATCGTAAACTTTTACCCGTGAATAGTTGAGCATCTTCGTTATTATTGAGGTACATACATAACAAGTCTTTACTTGCTGCATAGTGGCAATCTTCTAAAGAGTCTGAACTCACAGGAATAAATTTGCTTTTAGAGGCTGTGGTCCCACTAGATTTGGCAAACCACCTTATGGGTCTTGGCCAAAAAATATTCTGTTCACCTTGACGAGAACGCTCTATTAAAGGCTGTACATCTTCATAGCTCACCACTGGCAAACGTTCATTAAATTCTTTATAGGTTTTTATTGAAGCAAAATCATATTGCTTCCCTATTTCTGTATCCTTGGCAAATTTTAAAAGACTAAACAGCAATTCGTTCTGTACTTCATTAGGGTATTTTAAAAACAAATCTATTTGATGAAATCGCTTTTTTAAAAACCACGAAGCAATAGAATTTACAATAGGAATTGGCATGGATTGGTTATCTTTAGCCGTTAAACGGCATTAGGCTATTACATTTTACTTTCAGATTTAATATCTTGAAAATCCAAAAAGCTAAATTTAATAAATTTCTTTTTATGATTTATACAGGTGTCCTCACTAAAATGCAGACTGAATTTTTAGACCCAATTCAATATTATTTGGTATTTGAGAGCGATTTTATACATATGAATCAACTCATCAACAAAACTATTGAAATTAAACATGTTGGGCATCAATGTTTAAGTTGCGGTTTAGATAAACCTATATACAGGCAGGGCTTTTGTAAAAGTTGCTTTTTTGATAAACCTATTGCTGGTGATTGGATAATGCGACCAGAATTAAGCACAGCTCATTTAGGTAAAGAAGATAGAGATTTAGAATACGAAAAGAAGGTGCAATTACAACCACATATTGTATACCTTGCTAACTCTAGCAATGTAAAGGTTGGTGTTACCAGAAAAAGCCAGGTTCCTACACGTTGGATAGACCAAGGTGAACATGAAGCTATTGAAATTGTTGAAGTTCCCAATCGTTATCTAGCAGGTATTACTGAAGTTGCTTTAAAAGATCATGTTGCAGATAAAACCAATTGGAGAAAAATGCTTAGAAATGATAATGTAGATGAAGATCTTACAGAATGGAGACAGCGTTTAAAGACCTACATTCCCGATGAAGTTAAAGATTACTTTATAAAAAACAATACCGAAACTCAACTTCATTTTCCTGTAGAACACTATCCGGAAAAGCCTAAAAGCTTAAATATTGAAAAACAGGTTACCTATACCGGAAAGCTCGTTGGCATTAAGGGTCAATATCTCATTTTTGAAGATAATACAGTCTTTAATATTAGAGCTAACGAAGGTCTTGTTGTAGATATTAAAGTACTGTAAAGCAAAGTGTTAGGATTGCGTTAAAAATTGTTCTATTCAGGTTCTTATTATTAAATTTAAATAAAAAGAATATGAACAAGTCACCATTACTTTACGTTGCAATCACTACATTACTTTTAATAACAATTACCATAATGTGCGCTATGGGTTTTCCTTTTAATTGGGTATTTTACCTTACGGTTATTGGACAAATTCTAGTTGTAATTATGGTATACAAAGTTTTGACAGATAATTACACAACAACTAAAACTTTTGAGCATTTCTACGAAGATTGCCCAATTAAACCCATTGAATTTAGTGCGGAAAACGAAATCTTTAGATAGTGTATTCCTTTAATATATATAACGAAAAAAGAGCAACAATAATTTGCTGCTCTTATATATTTTAAAATAAAAAAGCTAGAGACCTAGATATTTTCTGCGTCTCTTAAACCCTGAATGTATTCTGCTTTTTGAATCTCTCTTCTTCTCTTAACAGATGGTTTAGTGAAATAACGAGA
>JASBSA010000113.1 GCA_030149175.1 Winogradskyella sp.
TTTATGAGTTTTGCTTCGCAAAAAAACTCTATAAACTTATATCATATGGGCATTTATGCTAAGAAAGAATTACTTGATTGGTTTGTTGGTGAATATCCTAAACATTGCAAACGCAAATTAGATATGGGCAAAAGTTGTATTAGATTTAAAAAAATGGATGAGATACCATTTGAACTCATTGGTGAACTTACCAAAAAGATGAGTAGTGAAGAATGGATAGATATTTATGAATCTGCAATTAAGAAAAAATAGTAGTATAACTTAAAAAGATTCCTGCCTGAGCAGGAAATGAATATGAAAAAAAGAGTAACTGGTATTGGTGGATTATTTTTTAAAACTAAAAACCCACAGGCCTCAAGAGATTGGTATAAAAAACACTTAGGCTTTGATACCGATGCTTATGGTTGCACATTTTGGTGGAAAGATGACAAGGGTAAAGATTGTTCCACACAATGGAGTCCATTTGCAGAAGACACAAAATATTATGAGCCTTCTAAGAAAGACTTTATGTTTAATTACAGAGTTGAAAATTTAAAAGAATTATTAGCAACGTTAAAAGAAGAAGGTGTCACCATAGTAGGAGACATGGAAGAGTACGACTACGGCAAGTTTGGTTGGATATTAGATAATGATGGTAATAAAATTGAACTTTGGGAGCCTGTAGACCAAGCATTTAAATGACTTTGTAACAATCTTGATAATTCCCTGACATATAAGTAGTACTTTGTATTGTACTCTATTAAGTGGATATTTTTAAAACACCAATTAGAAAAACGTAAGTACATTTTTACTAACTTTATAATCTAACCAAAACACAAAAAACTATGTCAGACGACAACAAAGATTTAGGCGACGAGCTAAACGATATGATTGGCGACGCTAAAGACAACGCTAAAAAGGCTGGTGATAAAATTAGCCAAAAAACGGATGAATTTAAAAAGGAGGCCAAAGAATTTGCGAATGAAGCTAAAGAGAAAGCTTCTGAATTTTCAAATGAAGCAAAAGAGGTTTTAAGCGATGGTAAAAATGTGGCAATTATAGCCCATATTACCATTATAGGATGGATAATTGCATTAATAATGAATGGTAACAACAAAACGGAATTAGGGTCATTTTACATAAGACAAGTTTTAGGAATAATGCTACTGGCTATAGTGCTTGGTCTTATACCAGTTATCAACTTTTTTGCTTGGATTTTACCGTTCGCCATGTGGATTATGAGTTTAATCGGCTCATTGAGTGGCGAGAAAAAGCCGGTCTTTTTATTAGGAGAACAATTTCAAGAATGGTTTAAAGGCCTTTAGAAAATTAAAAACCCAGAATTTATTTCTGGGTTTCTTTTTTTGTATTTAAATCATAATCTAACGGCAAAGTGTCTCCAGTTCTTTGGCTTCCCAATGCGCCATTAAAATAAAGACCTTTGATTGCTGAATGATTGCCATACTCATCAACCAAAAAACTATCGACATAGGCTACCATATCACTTTGTTCTTTCCTATTGTACAAGATTGTTACTTTTTGCTTTAGTGTAACTTTTTTAAGATCTGTATTCTCTTTAGCTTCAATTTTAAAATACTTATACTCATATACCTTAAAACCTTTGTGAAAAATCTCGTAACCCTCTTTCTTTAGTTCTTTATTATACAAAGCTCTCATGAAATGTTGTACGGAGCCTTTATAAACCTTCTCTCGTATTCTTTTTACACGCTTTTTTTCTGCTTTTTCTAAGTTTTTAAAATATGATGTACCTGCATAAGCCACTCGCTCTAAAGTAAAGTCTTGCTCTTCAAGATTTGCATAACTGTACTTGGCTTCAAAATCTATCATATCAAAAGATATCTGGTACTGTAGCGCATTGTTTTTTATAATAATAGGTACTTCAGCATTGGCGTATAACGTTTTACTTTTTTTATCGTATCGCAATACAATATCACTCTCGTTTAAAATTTTGCACGATTTAGCATATGTTGACGTTCCTAAAAACTCTTTTCTAAAAAGTTTGAGTTTTTGTTCCCTAGTTAAACCATCATCAAAATCTATAAACACCTCATCTAGGCTAACATCTGTAGACTTTAATTTTATAGTGATATCGCTTTTGGTTCTATAATCTTCTATAATCACTTTTTCGTAGCCTAAATAAGAAATAACCAAGGGCGATTGTATCGCATCGGAATAGTCAATAGAAAAATTCCCATCAATATCTGTGGTAGTGCCAATTGTGGTATTATCAAAATAAATAGCAACTGTTTCTAAAGGTTTATTATTTGTAGCATCTAGAACTTTACCTTTTAGAGTTTGAGAAAAACAAATTGTTGGCAATAAAAGAAAAAAGAAGACCTTACTCATCATGGTTATCCATGAATTTACGTTCTAATTCAGCTTGAAACTCTTCCATAACAGGCCTTACTGTACTTTCTGGTAAATCAGCAATCTTTATGTACATTAATCCATCTACTGCATTATTGAACAACGGATCTACATTAAACGCTACAATTTTGGCATTTTGTTTAATGTATTTTTTCAGTAGAACAGGTAAACGTAATGCTCCTGGCTCAACCTCATCAATTAACTTATCGAGTTTATTTAAATCAGCTTCGGCCTCATCAAAGACAAATTCTTTATCGGCATCCTTTAACTTTACTTTAAATTCTTTTTTAGGATGTACATATTGTGCTACGTACGGATCGTAATAATGTGATTTCATAAACTCAATCATCAAACTTTTTGAAAAGTTAGAGAATTGATTACTAATGCTTACACCTCCTATTAAATATTTATGCTCAGGATAACGCAATGTGGTGTGTACAATTCCTTTCCAAAGTAAAAAGAGAGGCATTGGTTTTTGTTGGTATTCTTTAATGATGAAGGCACGACCCATTTCTATGGATTGGCTCATCATTTTATACAATTCTGGTTCAAAACGAAATAAATCCTGAAGATAGAATCCATCAATACCGTAACGCTCAAAAATCTGAGAACCTAATCCCATTCTGTATGCGCCAGCGATTATATTGTTATCACTATCCCACAAAAACATATGATGGTAATAGGTGTCAAAAGTATCTAAATCTGTAGGTTCGTTTGTACCTTCTCCTACTTCCCTAAAGGTTATTTCTCTTAATCTACCGAGCTCGCTCAAGATATTAGGCATATCATTGGCGGCTGCTAAAAATACTTCATAATTCTTACTTACCAACAATCTACAGTCTTTCTCTCTGAGGTTTTCTACCTCAGCAATCATGAGTTCTGAGTCTATGGGAGTTACTATGCGCTTTGGTGGTTTTGGTACTTTTACAGTTGATTTAATATTATCTAAAATCTTTGGCTTATCCTCAAAGGTTTTAGATAGCATATAGGTTTTTCTCCTTAAGAATTCGGTAAATTCATTTAACGTTTTATGTTCTTTTTGGTCATTGACTAAAATTGGCCTTCCTATTCTTACTTTAATAGTTCTTCGTTTTTGCGTCAATAGCTCTGATGGTAACTTGGCTGTTCTTAGCGTATCGCTAATCTTTGATAGTCTGTAAAACAACCTACTGTTTTTAGCATGGAAATAAATAGGCACAACAGGAACTTCGGCCTTTTTTATAAGCTTCATGGCAGCTTCTTCCCATGGCCTATCAACTACCAACTTTCCATCTCTATAAGTTGATACTTCACCAGCTGGGAACACTCCTAAGGGATGTCCTTCTTTTAAATGTAAAATAGCGTTTTTAAAACCTGTAATACTACTCTTTACATCCTTTCGGTCTTCAAAAGGGTTTACAGGCATTACGTAAGGCTTTAAGGGCTCTATACGATGTAAGAGAAAGTTGGCTATAATTTTAAAATCGTCGCGTTGCTCAAGCATTAGTTTTAAAAGTAAAATACCATCTATTCCTCCAAGTGGGTGATTAGAAATCGTAATATAAGCTCCATCTTTAGGTAGACGTTTTAGATCTTCTTCGGGAATTTCAAACTTTATCTGAAAATCATCTAACAATGCATTTAAAAAATTTAATTCAGATAAGTGTTTATTGCGTTTATAGATTCTATTAATAGTAGAAATTTTTAAGACTTTCATTAAAAGCCAACCGAAGAACGTCCCAAGGAAACCATACTTATCTGCATGAATAGTCTTTGCAACTTCCTTTGCGGTTACTAATCCCATATCAGACGATTTCCCCATAAAACAAATGTAGTAAATGTTATTTAGTTACGATTTGAACGGTTTCTTGTGTTAATTGTTTCAATAACAAAGTTTTATCTTTTTCAAGCTCTTTAATAGCATCATCGTTGTAATGCCTAATGGTGTAGAGGCTAACATCATCATGGCATGTTACGTTAAATTTTGCTTTTAAATGCTGCAACAATTTATCACGATTATTGTAAATATTGTCTATACACACTGAAAAACTTATAGCTGAATTCTGAATGACATCTACCTTCATTTTATACAGATGCAATAAGCTAAAGATTTCACTAATATTTTCTTCAACGATATATGAAAAATCTAATGATGATAATGAAATTAAAATTTGATTTTTCTTAACTATAAAACAAGGTACTTCAGGTTCAATAGCTTTTCCTCTACTAACACATGTACCTTCTGCTTTTGGGTTTAAAAATGATTTTACATACAACGGTATTTCTTTTCGTTGTAAGGGCTGTAAGGTCTTTGGGTGAATAACTGATGCGCCATAAAACGCCAACTCTATAGCTTCTCTGTAAGAAATTTGATTGAGTAACTGTGCATTTTGAAAATAGCGTGGATCAGCATTTAAAACACCTGGAACATCTTTCCAGATAGTTACACTATTGGCATTGAGGCAATAGGCGAAAATAGCTGCAGTATAGTCACTCCCTTCTCTTCCTAGAGTTGTTGTGAAATTATTAGGATCACTCCCTAAAAAGCCTTGTGTAATATTAAGTACAGACTTGTCAAACCTAGAAGAAATCTGATCTTGTGTCTCGTCCCAATTCACATTAGCCCTCCTGTAATAATTATCTGTTTTAATATACTCTCTTACGTCTAACCACTTGTTTTTTAATCCAATGTCGTTGAGATAATAACTTATTATGGTTGTAGATATAAGCTCCCCAAAACCTATGGTTTGGTCATAGACGTAATTGTAATCTGGCGACTTATTGCTTTTAAAAAACAAATTCAATTCATCAAAAAGTGATTTTACAGCAGAGAATACTTTATGCCCTTCATTTTCAAATAAATCTAATAGAATCTCATTATGGTATTTTATAACTTCGTAAATGGAGCTTTGTAACTCTCCTTTGTTTTCAAAGTAATTTTTTATAACCAACTCCATAGCATTGGTTGTTTTTCCCATTGCAGAAACAACAACCAGTGTGTTTTCATAACCCGTTTCTTTTAAAACAGAAGCCAAATTTTTTACACCTTTTGCATCTTTTACAGAAGCACCACCAAATTTATAAATGCGCATTACGATCTTTTAAATAGTTTTCTATTCCTTTTTCATCTAATTGAACCACATCCCAATCTCTCATAACCTTTGCCCCTTTTGTTTCATAAAATGTTATGGCAGGCTCATTCCAGTCTAATACCTCCCAACTTATGCGTTTTACGCCCAAAGATTTTCCGTATTCCACAACTTTATCTAGGAGTTTTGTACCTAGACTTTTTCCTCTTTGAGATTGACTCACAATTAAATCCTCCAAATGCAAAACTTCACCTTTCCAAGTAGAATACCTCATATAAACCAAAGCCATTCCTTCTACTCTACCGTGAACTTCTATAACAAAACAAGTGAACTTTGGGTCAGAACCAAATCCATCAGACTCCAATAAATCCAAGGTAACTTCCACTGCATTTGGTTCCTTCTCAAAGACAGCAAGTTCATTAATAAGTTCTAGCACTCTTGGCATATCAGCTTTTGTGGCAAGTCTTGGTTGATTCATTTTTCTTTTTAGAGAACTCAAATATAGTTTAAAATTAACTCTTTAATTTCATGCTTATTTCTTAAAAAAGACACTTTATCAAATTCTTAACGAGTTTGGTCTACGAAAACGTTATAGTTTGTTAAAAAATGCGATATTTGTTGCAACTAATTCAATACAATTCCTCATGTCTCGACGCAATCAAACTCTTGGTGAGTTTATTATAGAAAATCAATCTTCTTTTAAATATACTTCAGGTGAACTCTCTCGACTTATTAACTCTATCCGATTAGCTGCTAAGGTGGTTAATCATGAGGTTAACAAAGCAGGATTGGTAGATATTCTTGGTGCTGCTGGTGACACTAATGTGCAAGGCGAAGATCAACAAAAATTAGATGTTTACGCTAACGAGAAGTTTATTCAAACCATGACCAATAGAAATATTGTTTGTGGTATTGCGAGTGAAGAGGAGGACGATTTTATATCTATTAATAGCCAGGATGAGAACCATCAAAACAAATATGTGGTTTTGATAGATCCTTTAGATGGTTCTTCTAACATTGATGTTAATGTCTCGGTTGGTACCATTTTCTCAGTTTACAGAAGAGTAACTCCTGTGGGTACACCAGTTAAAATAGAAGATTTTTTGCAAAAGGGCATTAATCAGGTTGCCGCTGGTTATATCATATACGGAACATCTACCATGCTTGTATATACCACTGGTGATGGTGTCAACGGTTTTACTCTAAACCCAGCCATAGGCTCTTATTATTTATCACACCCAAACATGAAATTTCCTGAAAATGGGCAAATTTATTCGGTTAACGAAGGTAATTATATCCATTTCCCTAAAGGAATAAAAGATTATATAAAATACTGCCAGATGGAAGAAGGTGACAGACCTTACACTAGTCGTTATATAGGCTCTTTGGTTTCTGATTTTCATAGAAATATGATAAAAGGAGGCATATATATGTATCCGAAAAGTTCTAAAGCTAGTAATGGTAAACTAAGATTGCTTTATGAATGTAATCCTATGGCATTTTTAGCAGAACAGGCTAACGGAAAGGCAAGTGATGGATTTAACCGAATTATGGAAATAGAACCCACAGAACTTCACCAACGTGTACCCTTTATATGCGGTAGTAAAAACATGGTTGAAAAAGCAGAAGAATTTATGCGCAATGCAGAATAAAAAAAGCGAACATTTCTGTTCGCTTGTTATGGTTGAATTTTTTCACTATTGATTCATTCTTTTCATTTTTTCTGTAAACTCGTCTAAGTCTACTTCGTAATGCACCAATGTTAAGGCTTTATCAGCAATGTATTTTACGTTATCTGGATTGAAGCCTAATCCTATACAAAGTTTCTCTAGCAAATTTACCTGATTTGGTCCTTCTATGTGATCTGCCCAAACCATACGTGCCAAATCATACAAACGCTCCAAACGTTTATCGTAAGATGTCGGAGGATTAATAGGATGGTTTAGATAATCCTTAAGTATAGTTTTATAATCTATTTCACTTATTTCTAAACGGGTTGCAAGTCGGTCTAAAAATGCTTTTTCCGCATCATTAATCACGCCATCACTCATGGCTACTCTTACAATAGCAGCAAAATGGTCCTCATTTCGTTTTTTAAAACCACTATCAAACAAATCTGAAATTGACATAATCTGTATTTTTATATGCCTGCAAATATAGTCTAAACCTTAAGGTAATAAAATGAAATTCTAAAGATTTTTATAGAGTAGTGGAACTATATTTGATATTACTGTTTTTAATAAAAAATCTAGCCATCTTATTTTTTTTAAGATTTAAAATAATAAGTTTGTTAAGCTAAGATTCACGTTCATACATGACCACCAAATACCTAAAAAAAACATATTACTTTGATTACGATAGCTCTCAAATTCAAGATTTGACAAAAGAGGCTATCCAGCTCACTTCAAACCAAGAAAAAATAGAAAATCTGTATCTTAAAGTTAGAGATAACTGGCGTTATAGTCCTTTTGAAATTGGGCTTACCGAAGAACATTATAAAGCCAGTACCATTGCCAAAAAAGAAAAAGCGCATTGTATTGACAAAGCCATTCTTCTAATTGCCGGTTTACGTGCCGTAAATATTCCTGCAAGATTACGTTTAGCCAAAGTATCAAACCATATTGCCACAGAACGTTTAGAAGCAAAATTGGGTACTAACGAACTTGCACCTCATGGATTGGTTGACGTTTTCCATAATGGCAAATGGAAAAAATGTTCACCAGCATTTAACAAAGAACTTTGTGCAATTTATAATGTAGATGTTTTAGATTTTGATGGTACAGAAGATTCCGTATTACAGGAATACAACAAGGATAGTCATAAATTTATGACCTATTTAGAAGATTACGGTCATTTTGAAGATGTCCCCTTAGATTATATTAAATCTATTTTTAAAGATAATTACCCGGATTTATATAAAACCTATTTAGGATCAAAGGACATTCAGTTTTAGAACATTTTATATAAAACATACTTATATTTGCGCCGACGCTAAAAAAGAGACTATCTAGTGAGTAAAACGCTTATCTCGCAAACTTTTGCACAGACTTTGCAACTGCAAAATCTGCAGAACGCTATTGCCCAAAATGAAAATAGAATACATTTAAAAGGTCTTGTAGGATCATCTTTATCCATTATAATTTCAGAAGCTTTTAAGTCTGCTGATAAACCGTTTTTACTCATTTTTGACGATAAAGAAGAAGCTGCTTATTATCTTAATGACTTAGAACAACTTCTTAATGACAAGGATGTGCTTTTCTATCCTGGTAGCTACCGAAGACCATACCAAATAGAAGAAACTAACAATGCCAACGTACTTTTAAGAGCAGAGGTTTTAAATCGCATCAACTCTCGAAAAAAGCCAGCAATTATTGTTACGTATCCCGAAGCGCTTTTTGAAAAAGTGGTCACTAAAAAAGAGCTTGAGAAAAACACCTTAAAAATTGCTGTCGGCAATGAGTTAAGCATCGATTTTGTGAACGAAGTTCTTTTCGAATACAAATTTAAACGTGTCGATTTTGTTACGGAGCCAGGTGAGTTTTCCGTGAGAGGTGGTATTATTGATGTGTTCTCTTTTTCGCACGATGAACCTTATCGTATTGAGTTTTTTGGTGATGAAGTTGATAGTATTAGAACGTTTGATGTAGAAACTCAACTCTCTACTGAGCGTATAAAAAAAGTGAGCATCATTCCAAATGTTGCTAACAAGCAGATTGCAGAACAGCGTGAAAGTTTTTTAAAATACAGTTCTAATAATACAGTTCTTTTTGCAAAGAACCCAGCATTTATTTTTTCAAGGATTGACGAGTTTTTTGAGAAGGCAGAAGAAGCATTTCAGAATTTATCTACGGAAATTAAGCATGCCACTCCTGAGAAATTATTTTGTAATTCTGAGCTAATAAAGCGGCAGTTTTTAGACTATAATTTGGTTGAGTTTGGTACCTCTCAGATACTGAGTAATGATGTTATAGTTTTTAATGCAAAACCTCAACCATCATTTAACAAACAATTCAACTTACTAATAGAAGATTTAAATGAAAATCATACTAACGGTATTACCAATTACATTGCTTGCGTAAGTGAACAACAAGCCAAACGTTTTCATGATATTTTTGATGATGCAGAACAAGACGAAATTCATTACAAAACTGTTGTACTGTCACTTTACCAAGGATTTGTAGACGAAGAACATGGCATAGCCGTTTATACAGACCATCAGATTTTTGACCGTTACCATAAATTCCACTTAAAAAATGGTTATGCTAAAAAGCAAGCTATTACTTTAAAGGAACTTACCAACTTAGAAATTGGAGATTATGTCACACATATAGATCATGGTATTGGGAAGTTTGGTGGACTTCAAAAAATAGATGTTGAAGGCAAAAAGCAAGAAGCCATAAAATTGGTTTATGGCGAGCGTGATGTTCTGTATTTAAGTATTCACTCCTTACATAAAATCACAAAGTTTAATGGTAAAGATGGTAAACCACCTAAGGTCTATAAACTTGGTAGTAAAGCTTGGAAAACCCTTAAGCAAAAAACAAAATCCAGAGTTAAGGAAATAGCCTTTAATCTTATTAAGCTATACGCCAAACGAAAACTAAAAAAAGGATTTCAGTATGCGCCAGACAGCCATATGCAGTTAGAGCTAGAGGCGTCTTTTATCTACGAAGACACACCAGACCAAATCACTTCAACAGCAGATATAAAAGCCGATATGGAAAGCGAGCGACCTATGGATCGCTTAGTCTGTGGCGATGTTGGTTTTGGTAAAACAGAAGTTGCTATAAGAGCTGCATTTAAAGCAGTAGATAACGGTAAGCAAGTTGCTGTTTTAGTTCCTACAACTATATTAGCGTATCAACATTACCGCACGTTTAAAGAACGTCTAAAAGATTTTCCGGTTACGGTAGATTATGTCAATCGTTTTAGAACAGCCAAGGAAAAACGAGAAACTTTAGAACATCTAGAAAAAGGCAGTTTAGACATCATTATTGGTACGCATCAACTCGCCAATAAAACGGTTAAGTTTAAAGATTTAGGGCTGCTCATTGTTGACGAAGAACAAAAATTTGGTGTAGCTGTAAAAGAAAAACTAAAAACCATAAAGGAAAATGTAGATGTACTCACGTTAACCGCTACTCCAATCCCGCGTACGCTTCAATTCAGTTTAATGGCAGCACGAGATTTATCGGTCATTACCACTCCACCTCCAAACCGTTACCCTATTGAAAGTCATGTGATTCGATTTAATGAAGAAACGATAAGAGATGCCATTAGCTATGAGATTCAGCGTGGTGGACAAATATTCTTTATTCATAACCGTATCGAAAATATCAAAGAAGTAGCTGGTATGATTCAGCGTTTAGTACCTGATGCCAAAATTGCTATTGGACATGGTCAGCTTGATGGTAAAAAACTAGAGCAATTAATGTTGGCTTTTATGAATGGTGAATTTGATGTTTTAGTCAGTACAACTATTGTAGAAAGTGGTTTGGATGTACCGAACGCCAACACCATTTTTATTAATAATGCCAACAATTTTGGTCTGAGTGATTTACACCAGATGCGAGGACGTGTAGGTCGTAGCAACAAAAAAGCCTTTTGCTATTTCATAACACCAGAGTATTCTGCAATGACTACAGAGGCTCGTAAACGTATTCAGGCCTTAGAGCAATTTACCGAACTTGGAAGCGGCTTCAATATTGCCATGAAAGATTTAGAAATTCGTGGTGCTGGTGATTTGCTTGGTGGTGAGCAAAGTGGGTTTATCAATGATATCGGTTTTGACACTTATCAGAAAATATTAAATGAAGCTATTGAAGAACTCAAAGAATCTGAATTTGCAGATTTATATAAAGATGATGGTAAACCAAAGCAATATGTAAAAGATATTACTATAGATACCGACTTTGAATTGCTATTCCCAGATGATTACGTTAACAATATTACCGAACGCTTAAATCTGTACACCAAGCTCAACGAGATAAAGTCTGAGGAAGAGCTTCAAAAGTTTGAATCTGAAATTATAGACCGTTTTGGTGAATTGCCAACCCAAGTTATGGATTTGTTTGACAGTGTTAGGCTAAAGTGGATTGCCACTAAAATGGGGCTTGAAAAAGTCATCATGAAAAAAGGGAAGCTCATCGGTTATTTTATTCAAGATCAGCAAAGCAAATTTTACCAAAGTGATGATTTTTCAAAAGTGTTACATTTTGTGCAATTGAACGCTTCAAAGTGTAAAATGAAAGAAAAGCAAACCCGAAATGGCTTACGATTATTACTTACTTTTGAAAATATAAAAAGCGTTGCGTCAGCATTAAAGGTTTTACAATCCATTATGGCGTAATTGTTGAGGTTATAATCAGCGTAGAAATTCTAGATCAAAAAAAAATGAAACATCCACGATTTATCTTAAATCACACAACGAAAAGATAATAGGATGTTCCATGTGACCATTGAAAAAAATAAATATTAACACATGAAAAACTTAGTAATAGCTTTATTAGTACTTCCGTTTTTAGCGATAGGTCAGAGTGTAAAAGGAACGTTTTCTCCAGCCGAAGATTTTACATATGCCTTTTTATATGAAGCTACACCTGAAGGAGCTAACTACGTAACTCATGGTGAGTTAAATAACAAAGGAGAATTTGAAATTAAAATAGATTCTAGTGCAGCCCCTGGCGTTTACAAAATAGTATACGCGACTCCACCAGAAGCAAATAACTTTGATTTTATCTACGATGGAAAAGAAACCGTAGCTTTTAACTTCAGTCAAGAAAGTGGTGTTGAGTTTACTGAATCTGAAGAAAATAAACTTTGGGCATCCTACTTAAAAAGTATGGATATGGTCAACCAAACCATTGCTAATTATTATAAAAAAGGTGGTAAAGATAGGAAAGGGTTCAAAGCAGTTTTTAATGTTTTAAAAGAGACACAGGCTAACTATGAAAACTCTTCTCAGGGTAAGTTAGTTTCGGCGTTTATTAAGGCTAACAGACCTTATATCCCAACAGAATATGAGGATGTAAACACCTATACTCAAAATCTAAAGAGCCATTTTTTTAGCCAGATAGACTTTGGCAACTATATCTTGCAAAGCTCTAACTTTTTGGTAGATCGTGTGGTGTCTTATGTGTTTAATATGGTAGAAAATCCTACCGATGATACTTACAGAGGCTTAATAGACGATGTAGCCGAGGCCATAGACAATAAAGACGCTGTTATTAAAACAGTGTTACTTGAAGTTTTATGGCAACGTTTTGCATCTGAAGACAACCATGCTGTGGCTAATTATATTACTGACAAACACTTACTAGATTTAGCAAACCAAACTGGCAATAAAGTACTGGCTGAAACTATTAAGTCCTACAAGAACACATCCATAGGGACAAAGGCTCCTAACTTTGAAATTGCTTCTTCTGAAAACACGACAAGTCTTCATAATCTTAATGGCTCCGAACACTATCTTCTTATTTTTTGGAGTAGTGGTTGTGGGCATTGCCTTAATGAGCTACCAAAGGTTAAGGCATTAGTAGCTGAGATAGACAACCTAAAAGTTGTTGCTTTTGGTTTAGAAGATGAACCTTCGCGTTGGACACAAGAAATAAAAAAGTACCCTGGTTTTATCCATACTATTGGCCTAGGTAAATGGGAAAACCCGATTGTAAAAACCTATGGTATTGCCGCTACACCAATGTACTTTTTATTGAGTAGTGATAAGACTATTATGGCAAAACCTTATGCTTTTGAGGATTTAGAAGTGGTTTTAGAAAATATAAAGGAGTAATTAATCACTCATTCGCTGGGTTAGTTTACTGTTTCAAAAAGACCGTTAACTCAATATAGGTTTTTTCTTTTCTACTTAAAGGATAGGTTTGAAGTATAACTTTAAAACTATTCTCATGAAAAATCAATTCAATCTATCTATCAGTGAGCCATGCCACGAAAGTTTCAAAAATTTCCCAAAAACAGCAAAGGGTGGATTTTGTGCATCTTGCACTAAAGAAGTTATAGATTTCACACAAATGACATCAGAAGACATCTCTAATTATTTTAGAAATAAAATGACTACTGATACTTGTGGAAGATTCACCAAAAATCAACTTAACACCACCATTCAAACCAAAAAGAAAGCTAAGCTTTTCAACTTTTTAAGCGGTATCGCTGTGGTTTGTCTCTCCTTGTTTTCGTTTAAAACAGAAGCTCAAAATACAACTAACACAACTACAGATACTAACAACACAAAAAATGAAGATGCATCCAAAGAGAATCTTATTTCAGTAAAAGGTACTGTATTATCATCTGATGACGGACTACCGCTACCTGGCGCTAATGTAATCTTAGAAGGCTCTGTAATAGGCACACAAACCAACTTTGACGGCTATTTTGAGTTTCCCAAAAAACTAAAAAAAGGAGATGTTTTAATCTTTAGCTATGTTGGCCTAGACACCAAAAAAATTACAATTACAGAAAACACTAATCTCAATATAGAATTAGAAGTAAACATGGATTCTTGCGAAATAGTACTTATGGGCAAAGTTGCTGTAAAAGAAGTTTACAAATCTAAAAGAAGAAACTAATCATGAAATGGTTACTATTTGCTTGTCTTATAGTAGTGCTGAGTTTTAGTAGTGCTCAAGTCAGTGATTTTAAAACAACCGATTTCACAGTAGCAGATAATATTGCAAAACTCAATTATGGTCATGATTTAGATAATCTACCTATACTCGCGCATCACCTTACGGATAAATTAGATTCAGATGTAGAAAAGTTTAGAGCCATCTATCTCTGGGTTTGTCAAAATATAAGGGTTGATGGTAACCAAGGTAATAGAGTTTTAAGCAAGAGAGGGAGATTTAAAAATGATAGCATTGCTTACAAAACCTGGAATAACAACTACCTTAAAAACACATTTAAACGTCTATTTAAGCAAAAAAAGGCCGTTTGTACGGGTTTTGCATATCTCATAAAAGAACTTTGCTTTTTAGCCAATATTGATTGCGAAATAGTTAATGGCTTTGCCAGGACAGCAACAACAAATACAGAAGCCTTAGAGCTAGCCAATCATTCTTGGAATGCCGTTAGATTAAATAACAAATGGTACTTAGCAGATGCTATTTGGGCTTGTGGTTATATTGATAATGGTAAGTTTATAAAAGACTATAATGATGGTTACTTTTTGGCAGAACCTGTTTTATTTGCCAAAAGCCATTATCCACTAAAAAAAGAATGGTTGCTTAATGATGAACTAGAACGTTCTGGTTTTTATGCTACACCTATAATCTATGGAGAAACATATAAACACAATATCATACCTGAATATCCTAATGAACTAGTAACTGAAGTCGTAAAAAATGAAAGTATCAAATTTCAGTTTAAAGAATTAAACAACTGTGATACCAATAAAATTAAACTTGTCTTTTTCATAGGTAAAAACGAATACAACCTTAAAATTGAAAACTTAAAGAAAGAAGAAGCTACAATCACCTTTACCTCAAAATTAAAACATAAAGGTTGGTACGATGTCCATCTTAAAATTAGCAATGATATTGTAGCTACTTATACTTTTAAAGTTATATCAAAAGAAAACGCCCAGTAAAGCAAGTGCCTTACCTGGGCGTTTTGAAACTAAATAACCAACCAAAATTTAGCTTCCTATTCTTGTATTTTCTCTAGGGTTATTAACCTTAGGTGTTTTTTGTTTACGTTTTTTAGGTTGTTCTGATTTCTCAGTAATTTTGCCTTGTGTATCAGAATTTCTGTAGTAAGCGATGTATCCTCTACCTTCAAACTCATAGACCGTTCCAGAATTTGGATGATAGAGCGATATGGTTCCATCATTAATAACGCTCAGTTCAAAGAATTCATTGTCAAAGAAATCATAATCTAACGTTAAAGTTTTAAGGTACATATTGCCAGATACATCACCTACACCATAAATACCTGTATAATCCCAATAAATATTATCTGGATTATAAATATTTACATCCTGAGAGCTTCTAAATGTAGAGTCATTTCCTCCAGAAAGAAACTGTAAGTAGTTTTCATTATCAAACTCGTTTATGGCACCAAAATTACTGGTGTACACCTTTTCCCAAGCGTCATATTCTTGTAAGAAATAATGAATATTATCATAGAACACAAAATCATAATCAAACGTTGCTCTCTGATAGCCATGCAAAAAATAAGAGGTATCACTAAAAGGGTTGTATAATTCTATCGTGTTATTATCTATTTGGTAAACATCAAAACTATCAAAACCATCAATAACATGGTTTACATCCAATATCATGTTGTAGGCATCATAATTTCCTATTTGTACGCCAAAACCGTTACCTTGACTACCAAAGCCCACCAAATTATTGTTGGCAAAAAGACGACCATTATCAAACGATAAAGTGAACGCTATTTGTAAAAATGGGGTTTCTCCATAACCTTGCGTTGCATTGATATCTACATACCATAACTCATAAGATTGCAATAATTGATTTAAAGAAATTGCAGGTCCATTATCATTAATATGTAACTCTTCTGTATAACATGATGTAAGAAGCGTAGCACTAAGTGCAAATCCGAAAAGTAATTTCAATGTCTTCATAATTCAACGGTTTTAAGGGTTACTAGTTTTAAGATTTCAAAACCTATGCCAAACATCAAAATTCAATTTTCGCAAAGTGCCTTGCTGAGCCTGTCGACGAGATTTAAACTATAACAATACTAAAGACTTCGACAAGCTCAGTCTGACATATAATTCGTTAAGGAAATCACTTAATTTATGTATTTTTGAAATACAAAATCGACATATATTATATGAGTGAATCTAAAAAATATGCTGTATTTGGAGCAGGAAGTTGGGCAACAGCCATTGTAAAAATGCTTGGCGAAAACTTAGGGGAAGTAGGCTGGTACATGCGTAGCGTTTACTCCAAAGAACACATATTAAAAGAACAGCACAATCCTAGTTATTTAAGCTCTGTTGAATTTCATACAGATCAATTAAAACTTAGCAACGATATTAACGAAATTGCAGAATGGGCAGATGTGCTAATCTTTGCTATTCCATCTGCTTTTATGCATTCCGAACTAGAAAAACTTACTGAAGACATTAGTGGCAAAATTATTGTTTCGGCTGTTAAAGGAATTATGCCAGAGTCTGGTTTACTCGTTGGTGAACATTTTCATGATATTTATAACATTCCATTTGAAAATATTGCGGTTATTGCAGGGCCATGTCATGCAGAGGAAGTTGCTCTAGAGCGTTTATCGTACCTTACTATTTCTTGTGCTGATGCTGTAAAAGCAAAAGCAATAGCCAAAAACTTATCTAGCGACTATATAAAGACCAAAATTAGCGACGATATCATTGGTGTGGAATATGCTGTAATGCTTAAAAATATTTATGCTATTGCCGCTGGAATTGCCCATGGTCTAGGTTACGGAGACAACTTTCAGAGTGTATTGATGAGTAATTCTATCCGTGAAATGAAACGTTTCATTAAGAAAATGCACAAAATGAAACGTAACATTAATAACTCCGCTTATCTAGGCGACTTATTGGTAACAGGCTATTCTGTTTTCTCTCGAAACCGAATGTTTGGCAATATGATTGGTAAAGGTTACACCGTAAAATCTGCACAAATGGAAATGAATATGGTGGCTGAAGGCTATTATGCTACCAAAAGTGCTTTTGAATTGAACAAAAAGAACAATAAAAAAACGCGCTTACCTATTATAAATGCAGTTTACGAAGTCCTTTATGAAAACAAAAATCCTAAAAAGGTATTTCAGAAATTGACTGAGAAGTTAGATTAACAGATTTCCTGCGAAAGAAGGAATCTAATATCGTAAAGCTTGTCATACTGAACTTGATTCAGGATCTCAATTGAAAACTAGATTTTGCATTGCACTTCGACTACACTCAGTGTGACAGTTTGAAATATTAATGACTGAGCGAAGAGCAATTAATTAAGAGATTCCTGCCTTTGCAGGAATACTATTTCACCAAAATACCCTTCAACTGCATTAAGGGAATACTTTGAAGTGCTTTTTTGTTAATGGTATTTTTTCTAAAGAGGTACGTTTTATCAAACATTTGGTTACCTTCAAAATAAGTGACTTTAAAAGAATTATTGAGTTCTAACACTTTTTCTTGTAGGTATTCAATCTTAGCATAACTACGGGCTGGCAACTGTGCTAATGTATGACGCATAGGTGGTGTCATTTTTTTGTCGTTATAGCCTTGTGAAACTATGAGAACAGTATCTAAATCATTGTCAGAATTGTTAATAATGTAGGCATTCCAATCTTGGGTTTTGTACTCTAAATGCTCTTCTTGCACTACGGCTACGTACACGTCTTTAACTTCTGGAATAGTAATATCTTTCTTCAAAATCTTATAAAGCTGACTTAAACTGCTCTAAAAATCTTACATCATTCTCGCTCAACAAACGAATATCACTGATTTGATGTAACAACAAAGCAATACGATCAATACCCATACCAAAGGCAAAACCTGAGTATTCTTTAGAGTCAATACCACAATTATCCAATACATTTGGATCTACCATACCACAACCCATAATCTCTAACCAGCCTGTTCCTTTGGTCATTTTATAATCGGTTTCGGTCTCAAGTCCCCAATATACATCTACCTCAGCGCTTGGCTCTGTAAATGGAAAGTAAGAAGGACGCAAACGTATTTTAGACTTCCCGAACATCTCAGTTGTGAAATATTGAAGCGTTTGCTTTAAGTCAGCAAAGCTGACATCCTTATCGATATACAAGCCTTCTACCTGATGGAAAAAACAATGTGAGCGTGCCGAAATAGCTTCATTGCGATAGACTCTACCTGGTGAAATGGTACGTATAGGAGGTTTGTTATTTTCCATATAACGTACTTGGACGGAACTGGTATGTGTGCGTAATAAAATATCAGGATTGGTCTGGATGAAAAACGTATCCTGCATGTCGCGCGCAGGATGGTATTCGGGCAAGTTTAAGGCTGTAAAGTTATGCCAATCGTCCTCAATCTCTGGACCTTCACTTACATTAAACCCAATACGAGAAAAGATATCAATAATCTGGTTTTTAACGATAGATATGGGATGACGTGCACCCAAAGCAATTGGCTCTCCTGGGCGAGATAAATCGCCATAAATGCCTTTATCTTCTTCTTGATTTTCTAAGGTTTCTTTTAAAGTGTTGACTTTATCTTCAGCTGTTTTCTTAAGCTGATTAATGGTTTGTCCAAACTCTTTCTTTTGCTCGTTGGCTACGTTTTTAAATTCAGCAAAATATTGCTTTAGTAATCCTTTAGATCCTAAATACTTAATTCGGAATGCTTCTACTTCTTCTTTTGACTGTGCAGAAAATGCTTCTGCTTCTGCTATCAATTCCTTTAACTTATCTATCATTTTTTTGCTGAATTAATTCGGTATATGCTTTAAATGAGACCGCAAATTTAAAAAACTTAATCTATAAACTCCATTTCTACAAAATAGTTGACTATCGCTTCTTTCATCAACACACTTTGTTCACCTGCTTTTAGGAAAGGTAATTGCTCTTTTACCTTATAATGTGGCCAGCCGTCGTCATCTACAAAATCAAACTCATAAAAACCATAAGGCTCTAATAGCTTACAAATGGCTATATGCATTAAATCTAACTTATGGTCTTTTTTGTATTCGCGATGGATCTGACCAAGTTCTTGCACACCAATAAGGTAAATAATAGAATCTAAGTCTAACGTATCACCATCTGCAAATTGTCTAGATAGCTTTTCTACTACTAAATCCCAACGCTCTTTTAATTGTTCGTCGCGTGCCATAAATTGTCTCTCAATTTTGAGGTTTCAAAGTTAATAAACTAAAAGCTCTGATTAACCGTTATTACCTTAAAATAGTAAATTTCACTTACTTTTGCTTAAACCGCTTTTTTATGAGTATTATAGATATTATTCTAGCTGCCCTTTTATTATTCGGATTTATTAGAGGGATTTTTAAAGGTCTTTTTGTAGAAATTGCATCGCTCGTTGCCTTGGTTTTGGGTGTATATGGTGCTATTCATTTTAGTTATTTTGCTGCCGATTTGCTTGAGTCTAAAGTTGAATGGAACGAAAAAACCATCAATATCATTGCCTTCGCCATTACTTTTGTTATCATAGTTTTAGTAATTAGCTTAGCAGGAAAAGCCTTAACAAAACTTGCTGATTTTGCAGCTTTGGGCCTTTTAAACAAACTACTGGGAGGTGTTTTCGGTGCCCTAAAAGTAGGATTAATTCTAAGTATCCTACTCATTATGTTTAACAAATTGAACAATACATTACCCTTTATGGAGAAAGAAGATTTAGAAAAAAGTATTTTGTATGAACCTGTGAAGTCCTTGGCTCCAATGATTTTCCCTAATCTTATAAAGAGTGGGGAAGAGCAACAACATGAGGCTGAAGAAGGCATATAAAAAATGCCACATTATTATGTGGCTTTTCTGTTTTTTTAAAATAAAAATTATTAAGAGTAAAATTCTACTTCACCTGTACTTATATCGTACATCCCTCCAACAATTTTTATGTCTCCGTTTTTCTCCATATCGCTTAAAATGACGCTTTGGCTTCTAATATTATCCAAAGTCATTTCAACATTCTTTTTTGAAACTGCATCCACAAATTCTAAATTAGAAGAATTTCGGACAGATTTATCTTCAGGTTCATCTACAGCATACACTGCTGGCTCTATTTTATTGATAAGCGCTGTTAGGTTTCCCATCCTTGCATGATCACAAGCACCTTTAACAGCTCCACAACTTGTGTGACCCAATACTACTATTAATTTTGTACCTGCTAACTTACAGGCAAATTCCATACTACCTAGTATATCTTGGTTTACAAAATTACCTGCAATTCTTATGCTAAAAATATCTCCTAAACCTTGGTCAAAAACCAATTCTGCTGAAACTCTAGAATCTATACAGCTTAAAATGGTCGCAAATGGAAACTGTCCTTCTGCCGTATCATTTACTTGCTCAAGTAAGTTTCTATTTGCTTTTAGGTTTTTCTGAAATCTGATATTTCCTTCTTTAAGATATTGAAGAGCTTTTTCAGGCGTCATTGTGGCTTGAGTTTCTCTTGTATGTGCTTTCATTTCTTCTGTTTTATGTGCTTCATTTATTTGAAGCATTATTGTTATCTTTTCTATTTTAAAGTCTTATCTCTTCTTCCTAGTTTTAAAAAATGAGATAAAACTATCTGGGTTTTCAACTATTCCTCGTTCAGAAAACAGTTTAATATTTATGTTCCGTTCCTTGGCTTTAAATGCAAAATCTTCAAGAATTTCAATAATATCATTATCTAAAAACTTTGTATTTCTTACATCTAATTCTAATGTAGAGTCATGAGGCACACGATCTAATTCCTTCAAAATAGCACCTTTGTTAAAAAATGTTACCTCTTCGGCTAATGTCATTTTAATTTTGCCGTCATCAACATCTTCACCTTCTTTATGTAAAAAGTGAGAGTTTCTATAGCTTCTGTAAAGTACAATAAATATACCTATAGCTAAACCTAAACCAATTCCTTTTAAAAGATCTAAAAAAACTATTCCTAGAACGGTTACGATAAATGGTACAAATTGCATCCATCCGCCATTATACATTGCCTTAAATGTTGATGGTTTTGCTAATTTGTAACCTACAATGAATAATATTGCTGCCAATACAGAAAGCGGAATATAATTCAATATACGAGGTATAATTAGCACAGATATTAGCAGTAAAAATCCATGTATTATAGCACTTGCCTTAGTTTTACCACCAGATTGAATATTAGCAGAACTACGTACAATAACCTGAGTAATTGGTAAACCTCCTATAAAACCAGATATAATATTACCTGTTCCTTGTGCCAAAAGCTCTCTATTGGTTGGTGTTACTCTCTTATGAGGGTCTAACTTATCGGTTGCCTCAACACATAAAAGGGTTTCTAAAGAAGCTACTAAGGCAATGGTAAACCCTGTAAGTATTACATCTCCTCTAGTAATGACGCTGAAATTGGGAAAACTGAATTGACCGATAAACGAATCGAGGCCATCAGGAACAGGAACGCTAACTAAGTGAGAAGCCTCTATGGCTAGAGTTTCATTTGCTTTAGTTAATAAGTAAAATATTATTCCTACCACAACAGCTACTAAAGGGCCTTGAACTATTTCAAAAAACTTTCCCTTTTTAACAAGTACGTTACTCCAAAGTAATAGAATGAGTAAACTAATAATTCCTATTACTGTTGAGCCAATCGTAATATTATCTATAGCAGAAAGAATTGCCGAAAACGTGTTTTCACCAGATGGTTCTATAAAACTATCGGCTCCTTCTGGTTCTAAATCGTATCCAAAAAAATGAGGGATTTGCTTCAATATTATAATTATTCCTATTCCTGTTAGCATTCCTTTAATTACAGAAGAAGGAAAATAGTAACCGATTATTCCAAGTCTAAGTACTCCGAAAATAATTTGAATTACACCTCCGAGCACAACGGCCACTAAAAAGTTTTCCCATCCACCTAATGCTGTTATTGCTGTTAATACGATTGCTGCTAGCCCAGCAGCTGGGCCACTTACGCCAATTTCAGAACCACTTAAAAACCCAACGACAATACCTCCAATTATTCCCGCTATTAACCCAGAGAATAATGGTGCTCCACTAGCTAGAGCAATTCCTAAACATAGTGGCAATGCCACAAAAAACACTACAATACTTGCAGGTATATCGCTTTTTAAAGATTTAAACATACTTTATACTATTTATACTTAGAGGAATCTCTAAGGTTTTTTATGAATTTAATTTTTGAGACCCTATTGAATTGTATAAGGCTAACTAACTTTGTTTAGGCAATGTGACTCTCGGGAGGATAAGAAATTAAATCTAAGAAAGGTTTGTGGTATTTATTACTGGTATAACCAATGTAATCTGAGTTAGTAACATCTAATATAACGTCTTCAGAATCTTCTAAAGTTTGATCAAAAAGAAGTTTAATGTCCTCTTGTTCTTCTTCGTTCATTCCAAAAAAAGCTGAAATGTCCGCCGAGTCATCACAAGACACGATAATGGTAGGTGCGCTTATTATCAATGTAAAAAGTATTACAAAGCATAGCGCTATATTTTTTTTTAAAATCATAGGTTGTGCTACGTACAAATATAACACCTACAATATATGACTTTGTTAAGAATATCTAAAAGGTCTTTAGGATTTTTATGTCTTTTGAGGGAATCCATCCCGTAGATTTGTCTGAAAGTTGGATTTTTTTCCAGTCTTCATAAGTTTCCAAAACCTGTACCTTGGTACCTTCATGAAGTCTAAAGACTTCTTCTGAGCTATTATTAGCTTCAGACTTAACCCTAGATTCTTGTGCAAAAACAATAGCGGGATTGTCTTTCTTATCTAAGCTTTGCTTTTGAAAAGCCATGGCAACAGAAAAGCAAGCTAAAAACAAACTTGACAAGCTTATAACAAAAGCTACTCTCTTTTTTGAAGTCGCATAAGAAAAATGATATAGCAAAAATAAGACGACAAATATAACGACACCAATTACTGCAATTTTTGCCCAAGTATCTGTGCTAAACGAATTAACGATGTTATTTACAATCCTGTTAAAACCAACCTGAGGAACATTATCTATGGCATCGATAGTCATGTTTTGAGCATAGCCTACTAAATTATTTTTAATGTCTTTATCTTCTGGATTTAGTAGTAATGCTTTTTCGTAATAGTATATGCTTGGTGCAATATTATTGAGTTTATAATTCGCATTTCCTAAATTAAAATACAGTTCAGCAGAATGCTGCCCAGAATCTAAGATTGTCTCATACTTATCTATCGCTTCTGCATACTTACCATCGTTGTACAGTGCATTGGCTTCATCAAAAAGGGTGTCGTTTTGCGAAAAAACGATTGTACTAAAAAAACAAAATACTAAGATTACAATATGCTTCATTTTCGTATTTGTTTATCTATTAATGAAATCGTTTCAGCAGCCTTATCATAATCGTTCTGCATGGTTACATTAGTTATTGGCGTATATCTAGCTAATTCGCAACTTTCTATAATTGATATAAACTCTGAAACAACATTACCGTCCACTCGTTTTTTTATCAATAATGCTTCTATTTTTTCCTTGTTAAAATCGCTGGTTTCAATATTTAGTTTGGCCTTTAAATAATTATGAAGCGCTCTTTCAAGAGATTCGTAAAATACCTCTTTCTGTCCTAAATTCTTCTTAGCTTCACTTAAATACTTTTTAGCTAAACGATCTGCTTTTCTTATACGAGTTCCTACAATATCCGCATCACGTTTATCTTTTGCTTTTCGAATAATAATTGCTAATGGAATCGCTAAAAAAGGCAACAATAACAAACACCAAAAACTAGTTGATTTAAAAAAGTCTCTACTAGACATGGACTCCCAATTAGACGTCGTTTTTATAAAAGCAAAAGTGTTAGAATTAGGTTTTACGGTTTGTTTGGTGTTGGAAACAATTGTGTTTTCAGAATTTTCTACAGAGGCTATTGGTCCTTCTACAACATCTATAATAATCTCATCTGAAGTGATACGTTTATAACTTTCTGACTTAAGATCGAAATATGAAAATGATATAGATGGCACAGGATATTTACCACGATATTGTGGTACAATGGTATATGTGTCTGAAATGCTTCCTTGCATACCGCTTAAGCCTGTGCGCACATTTTCATTATGCTCTGGCTCATACACTTCTAACGAACTTGGCGTGTTTAATTTTGGGAGCTCAAATAACTTTAGGTTTCCTCTGCCAGTGACCTCAATTTTAGCTTGTAATGACTCTGTAGCGTTTAATTGATTTTTAGAAGTTGTAACACTAAAATTAAAATCACCTACGGCACCTTTAAAATCTGACGGTTTTCCTTGTTCTGGAAGTGGTTTAACATTAATTGTTCTGCTACCGGCTGTTACGGTTTTTGGTACTTGGGTCATTATTTGTTGACCAAAAATATTGGTTCTACCAGTTGGTACTTCAACCGTTATATCTAAAACCAAAGGTTCTAATTTTAATTTTCCTGTTTTTTGAGGATATAAAACCGTTTTTCGCAATACTACATAACGGTAATCTTCACCCTTGTACTCGCCTCGTTGAATATTAAGGCCTTTTATTTCTATATTCTGACTCCAAAAGTCATTATATCTTGGTGTTTGTTTTTCTCTCCAGTTGCTACTAATACCAACATCTCTAGACACATAGAGTTTATAAACTACCGTTGTTGGTTCGTTTAAATACGGATTGCCATTTGATACCTCAGCGACTAGATGAATTTTGTCTGAAGCAATATCTGATGCATCTGGCGGCCCATTGGGTCTATCTACGGCATCTGTAACAATGACGGTTACTGGGAATGTTTTATAAACTTCGCCATCTATCTCAATAGTAGCCTGTTTAATGGTAAATTTTCCTTTCTTTTTTGGTGCTAAAAAATAACTGTAGGTTTTTTGATATGTCTTTTTACCATTGGCATAAGAATTCATCAAAGATGTATTAGGGCCACCAACTACCGTAAAATCATCAAAATTAGGAGGTACAAAATTGTCTCCATCTTTGTTCATCTCAAAATCAATACGCAAGCGTTCATTAACACCTAACTTTTGCTTACTAACCTTAGCTTCAAATTTTACTTGAGCATAGGTTACACTTGAAGCAAGCAGGAATAATACTATTGTTATGTTCTTGATGATTTTCATTTTTACGGGCAACAATGATAAGCAACTCTTTTCTAAACTACCAATCTTTTTCTGTTCTTACTTTGGCACCTTTTTGTTTTTCGGCATTCATTTTTTGCTGAACCTTTTGTTCTTGGTTCTGCATAGCTTCAAGGATATTTTTTATTTGTTGAGGAGACATCTGACCTGGTTTTGGTTTGGGCTTTTGGTTTGGGTCTTTATTTTCTTTATCTCCTTTACCATCGTCTTTTTTGTCATCTTGAGGTTTACCTTTATCATCCTCCTCTTTATCACCTTCTTTTTTCTCTTTGTCTCCTTCGTCTTTATTGTCTTTGTTCTCCTTATTTTTGTCTTCCTTCTTTTCTTCTTCCTTCTTTTCTTCTTTTTCCTTATCTTTTTCTTGGTCTTTGTTCTCGTCTTTTTTATTGTCTTCGCCACCTCCATCTTTTTGCTGCTCTGCACACTCTTTTGCTAAGGCAAAATTGTATCTGGTTTCTTCATCGGATGGATTACTCCTTAAGGCATTTTTAAAAGCTTCCATTGCTTCTTTACACTTTTCTTCCTTCATTAAAATATTACCAAGATTATGAAATGCTCTATGCTTTTCATCCTTGGTTATGGCATTTTTTGCAGCTTCTTGTGTTCTAAACAAGGCTTCATTGTAATTGCCTTTTTTATAATAAGAATTGGCGAGGTTGTATGCACCTACTACTTTATTTGGTGCGTTAGAAATGGCTTTTCTGTATTCCATTTCTGCATTAATATAGTCGTCTTGTTGAACAAATTCATTGGCCTTGTAAACCAAATTGGTCGCCTTCTTTTCTTTCTTTAAGCGTTCTTTGTCTTGGTCTTGGGAAAACCCAAAACAATTGGTTAACACTACAATTGTTAATATATAAATCTTCATCTTCATAATTCTACTTTAAAAGTAACAAACCCTCTAGTCTTATGGCGTTAAAGAAATTTTAAAAATTCTCATTGAATAAATTCAACTTCTTTAACCAAGCTGTTTTTCTTTCTAAAAAGAATATTTCTATAAATAGTAATAAAATGCCCAAGCCCAAAAACCATTGAAACTGATCTTTAAAGTCAGCTATTTGTTTAGACTCAAACTCTTTTTTATCCATTTTATCTAGAACATCTTTAATGGTTTCTACAACCTCTGCTGTATTGCTTCCGTTAACGTATACACCATCTGTTTCTTCGGCAATTTCCTTTAGGGTACTTTCATCTAATCTGGTAATAACTGTTTCGCCGTTATTGTCTTTTTTGTAATTGAGAACTACACCATTTCGTTTTATTGGTATTGGACCTCCTTTTGTATCACCAACACCAACTGTTAGAATTCTAATGCCTTTTTCAGAAGCTTCTTCTGCAATATCTACTGCTTCACCTCCATGGTCTTCTCCGTCTGAAATAATAATCAATATTCGGTTGGTCTGCTCTTCGTCGTCATAATATGTTTTTGCCAATTGTATAGCTTCATGAATGGCAGTACCTTGTGAAGACAGCATATCGGTATTCATGTTCTGCAAAAACATTTTGGCAGAGGCATAATCTGTTGTAATAGGTAGCTGCGGAAATGCTTTGCCTGCGTAAGCGATAATACCAACTCTATCGCTGGCCAAACTGTTAATTATTTCTCTTACAAGCTGTTTTGATTTTTCTAAACGGTTAGGTGCTATATCTTCGGCAAGCATACTTTTTGAGACATCTACAGCAAATACAATATCTACTCCTTGGCTACGAACAGTTTCTAATTTAGTACCGATTTTTGGGTTTACTAATGCTAAAGACAAGCACGCAAAAGCAAAACATAGTACAGTAACTTTTAATATACTTTTAAAAAGAGATTGGTTAGGGCTTAATCTATTAAGCAAATGACCATCTGCAAACTTCTTTTGGGCAGATCGCCTCCATATTTGCAACAGAACAAATAGCAGAATGATTACTGGAATAGCCAGTAAAGTCCAAAACCATATTTTTTCGTCTAGTCTAAACAAAGCTCCTAAATATTGTGTTTTTTAATATAATTTCGATTAGTAAAAGTAAGCCTGCCAATAGTACTAAAGGCCGATACTTTTCATCATAGTTATAGTATTTCTTTTCTTCTATTTCAGTTTTTTCTAACTTATTTATCTCTTTATATATCTCAGCCAATTTTTGATTATTGGTTGCCCTAAAATATTGACCACCTGTAGCGTCGGCTATTTCCTCTAACAACTTTTCATCTATTTCTACTTGTTGTCGACTATATCTAAACGTTCCGTTAGGGTTAATAGAACTTGGCGATAATGCCATTCCGTTAGTACCCAATCCTATGGTATATACTTTTATGCCATATTCTACAGCTAGTTCGCTTGCGATTTTTGGATCTATGAATCCTGAGTTATTTACACCATCGGTAAGCAAAATAATGACTTTGCTTTTTGCTCTACTGTCTTTTAACCTATTAACAGAAGTTGCCAATCCCATCCCTATGGCAGTTCCTCCTTCAATAATGGTATTATACTTAATATCTCTTAATGAACGTTGTACTATGGATTTATCGGTTGTAATAGGTGTTTTTGTATAAGCTTCACCCGCATACTCTACTAAACCTATTCTATCATTAGGACGACCATCTATAAAATCTGCTGCGACTTCTTTTAACGCTTCTAAACGGTTAGGACGCAAATCTTTCGCCAACATACTAGCAGAAACATCAATGGCCATAACAATATCTATGCCTCGGGTGGTTTTTGTTTTTGTAGAGACATCTACAGTTCTAGGTCTTGCAAGCGCAGTTATTAGTAATGCTAAAGCCAACAGTCTTAATGCAAATAATACATGCTTGAATTTTGACCAAAAAGACGGCGTTCCTTTAAAGCCTTGAACACTCGATATTTTAAGCTCAGCCGATTGTTTGCTATGCTTAAATACATACCATGCCATTGCTATTGGCAAAAGCAATAGAAACCAAAATAGTTCTTTATTTAGAAATTCTATATTCTCAAACATTATTCTTTATTCTCTTCTGTTGGCTCATCTGGATTTAGCTCTATCGAATTTAAAATACGCTCTACAACTTTATCTGCATAGTCATCGTCTTGTGGCCATGTGACTATAATCTGTTGTAATACATTTTTTTGGTTTGAAAATAAGAGCATCACATATTCTGCGTCTACTGTACGTTCTCTATTTGGCACTTTGAGACTAAATGTACCGTAAGTTTTAATTCCTTCTGCTGCATTTGGTGTAATAAACTGATCACGTTTTACAATAATATCAGTTGCACCTTTCTGTTCAAACCTTTTAATACTTGCTTCTGAAATTTGAAACAAGTCGAAAAGTGGATTATCCTCTTCCACTTGTTCCTGTCCTTGTTGTTGTGGTATATTTAGAGTGGTGTTATTTACTGTAACACTAAATACATCTAGCAATGAACCATACATAAAAGTGGTCAACTTTACGTTTTGCTGTGCTTCTTCTGTTAGCACAGAATCTAAACTAACACGCTTTAACACTTTTGGTGTTTCAATCCAAACTGGCGGAAAACCATAAGCACTTTCTACCCATTCGCCTTCCAGTAATTCTTTACTTTCATGACCAATAATAGTGTCTTTTACATACTCAAAACCATACTTAATACCAAAACCTACAAATGTCGCAATAAGCAGGAATACCGAAATAGCGATTGTAACGATTATCTTTCTGCGTTTCTTTTTACGCTCTTGCTCTTCCTTGTATTGTTGATCTAACAGCTTTTCTTCTTCTGTAGGCTCTGGCAAAACTGCTTTTACACTTTCAATTTCCTTTTCTATCGTGGCTCTGTCCATTTCAATAAGCGCAGCATCTGGTGCAGATTTTGCGAATTTCACCAAATCGGCACGCTTTAAAATGGTTTCAAGGTTGGTTAAGGTTTCTTTTTTGAACGGAAACTGATTGCCTTCCTTTAAAAGTTGAAGTCTATTAATCAGCTCATCTGTTGTACTTTCCAAGGAACGGTCATAGACTTTTTCATCCAAATATTTTCTGATAATCATCGT
>JASBSA010000114.1 GCA_030149175.1 Winogradskyella sp.
TTATAAAGAATACTTCGTATGATGACGTTAAAGTCAAAGTCGTTTTTTGGTGTAAAATAACCAACTGCTCCAGAATACAATCCACGTTTGGTCTCCTCTAAATCTTCAATAATTTTCATTGCTGAGATTTTTGGAGCTCCCGTCATACTTCCCATTGGGAATGTAGTTTTTATGATATCTACAGGATGAATATCTTCTGAAACTTTAGAAGTTACCGTTGAAATCATTTGATGTACTTGCAAAAAGGAGTACACTTTACACAATTCTTCCACCTGTACACTTCCCTTTGTTGCTGTATGAGACAAATCATTTCTAACCAAGTCTACAATCATAATATTTTCGCTACGCTCTTTTGGGTCGCTGGCTAAATTTTCAGCTAACAAGAGATCTTCTTTTTCATTTTTAGAACGCTTGGCTGTACCTTTTATAGGCTGGGAAATGACCTTATCATCTTCTTTTTTTATATAACGCTCTGGCGAGGCAGACAAAAGATACTTATCAAAAGACTTAAAGAAGGTCGCAAATGGTGGTTTAGATATTTGATTTAACCTATTGTATGTCTCTACGGGATTTATGACTGAATTTTCTGCATAGAACTCCTGACAAAAATTAGCTTCATAAATATCTCCTCTATGAATATGCGCTAACATTCTATTGACTTTCTCAAAGTATTCGTCTTTGTGAATTCTGAGTTTTATTTTAATCGGGTGTTTAGATTCTTGGATGTTTAGATTACCAGATTGTTCTATTGCTAGTAAATCACTTTCAATCTCATCATCAACCATGTTTAAATACTGAAATTCTGCAATATTACCTTTAATTAAAATCAGTTTTTTGGGTTGAAAGAAATACAAATCCGGAAATCCTAAACCATCAAATTTTTTAGACTCTAAGTCTTCAATTGAATTCTTTAAATCATACGTTAAGTAACCAAAAATCCAGTCTTTAGTAGTTTTTTGATATTCCTTTAAACGCTCAAAAGCGTCTATGTAGTCTGTTTTCAAACTAGTGAAAGCATCAACAGCCAAAACAGCATCATAATTACTATATTGGTCTTTATAATCGTTAGAGTCTAACCAAACAACATCATCAAACTGCTGTGCCCAACACAACAACTGCTGTTTAAAAACTTCAGGATTTTTTATTGTTTGTTTATATGATGTTCTCAACGGAGTAAAATAATTTTGTAAAAATAATGAGAATACATTTTCTAGCGTAGAAGAATTGTATCTTTCAATAAAAAATAAAAAACCATGCCATTTTTAGAAAATGACCTACTAAGTATTGAGATTAAACAAAAAGGAGCTGAATTATGCAGCATACGTTCCGTAAAAAATAACACCGAGTTTATCTGGGAAGCCAATCCTGAAATTTGGGGAAGCCACGCACCCAACTTGTTTCCAATTATTGGAGCTATGAAAGACGATAGCTATATCTATAATGGCAAAACATATAGCATGCCCAAACATGGTTTTGTAAGACATAATGAAGATTTTGAAATAATTTCTAATTCAAATTCTGAAATTGTTTTCAAACTAAAATCAAATGATGAGCTAAGAGCTATTTATCCATTTGAGTTTGAGTTTTCAATCACTTACGAGCTTAAGGATAATGAACTTTTAATACATCATACGGTAAAAAACAAAGACGATAAGACGATCTATTTTTCACTGGGAGGTCATCCTGCTTTTACTTGCCCTTTGTTTGAAGGTGAATCTTACACTGACTATTTTTTAGAGTTTGAAAACGAAGAAACAAGTGAATCTTATCTACTTAATATGGCAACTGGACTGGTAACAGAGAAAACTAAAATTGTTTTTAACTCACCAAAAACGATAAACTTACATGGTGGTTTGTTTAATGAAGATGCCTTAATTTTTAAAGATTTAAAATCGAGACAAGTGGCTTTAAAACATAAAAACAAAGGAGAAATTCTTAACGTCAAATTTGAAGGGTTTCCATATTTGGGTATATGGGCAAAACCCAATGCTCCTTACGTTTGTATTGAGCCATGGATAGGTATTGCAGATGCTGAAAGTACAAATCAACAACTTAAAGACAAGGAAGGCATTATGGCTTTAGACTCCTATAAAACGTTTAATGCTACTTACAGTATAACAGTAAATAGCGGATTGTTAAACTGATGTAGATTATTAATAGTAGCTTTGCACAAAATCTATAGTTGTGACGTTTCAAGACTTAAATCTAAATACACCTTTATACAATGCCATTGAAGACTTAGGATTTGAAACTCCTACTCCAATTCAGGCAGAAGCTTTTAACATCATTGCCTCTGGTAAGGATATGGTTGGTATCGCTCAAACCGGTACTGGTAAAACCTTTGCCTATATGTTACCTATTTTGCGTCACCTTAAATACTCTAGGCAAGATAATCCAAGAGTATTGGTTTTGGTACCTACACGAGAATTAGTTGTACAAGTCGTTAGTGAAATTGAAAAAATGTCCAAATACATTAACAATCGTGTTTTGGGCGTTTATGGAGGTACAAATATCAACACACAAAAACAAGCGGTTGCACAAGGTATTGATATACTTGTTGCCACACCAGGACGTTTGTACGATCTTGCAGTTAGTAGAGTTTTGCAACTTAAGTCTATTCAGAAATTGGTGATTGATGAAGTTGATGTGATGCTAGATTTAGGATTTAGACATCAATTGTTGAACATCTTTGATATTCTTCCAGAGCGTAGGCAAAACATTATGTTTTCTGCAACAATGACGGCAGATGTAGATGAATTGATAACAGATTTTTTTATCAATCCTACTAAGATTCAAATCGCGGTTTCTGGAACTCCATTAGAGAACATAAAACAAGAACGTTACAATGTTCCTAATTTTTATACAAAAGTTAATTTACTGGAATACTTATTAAGTGATAAAGATGAGTTTTCTAGAGTGTTAATCTTTGTGGCCTACAAAAAAATGGCAGACAGACTGTTCGATAAACTTGAAGAACTGTTTCCTGGTGAAAGCTGTGTTATTCATTCAAATAAAACACAAAACTATAGGCTAAGAAGTATAGAACAGTTTAGTGAAGGCGAGCATAGATTATTGGTAGCCACAGATGTTATGGCAAGAGGATTAGATATTGATGATGTTACACACGTTATTAATTTTGATACACCTGACTATCCTGAAAACTATATGCACCGAATTGGTAGAACTGGTCGTGCGGAAAAACAAGGTCATAGCTTATTATTTTCAACGGAAAACGAACAAGAAGCCAGAGAACGTATTGAAGCTTTAATGCAACTGAAGATTGAAACTAAAGACATACCAGATGTTGTAGAAATTTCAAATGAACTTATTGAAGAAGAACGTCCTCAAATTAAAGAACGTTACAATCCAACAAAGCGTAGTTCTGAGGATATGTCTGGACCTGCTTTTCATGAGAAAAAAGAAAAAAATAAAAAGGTGAATTTGGGCGGATCTTACCGTCGCGAAATTGCAAAGAAGTATAAGAAGCCAAAAACCAGAGGCGACAAAAACTACAACAGGCGCAATAAAAAGAAACGTCGATAAACAAGAGACCTCTTCAAAAAATGAAGAGGTCTCTTTTATACTTCAAGTACTGCAGGATCGCATTTTATTTTAAATAAAATAAAATCTATAACCCTAACCTTATAGTTGATCCTGCACTTGTACTTGATTATCCATTAAATCGTTTATTGGTACTATTAACCTGCCTTTAGAGCCTTTTAATATCACTGATATACTTCTAACCTCATCTACAGTATAACTTTCATTATTAAATATGATTTTTTGACCAACTTCAAACATTTTTCTTGCATAAAATGTATGCATAAGCTTAGATACAACACTTTTTGCACCAAGGCCAAATGCAATTGTGAAAGCTAAAAGAAAAGCTCCCATAATCATAGTTATATTGCTGGTAATTATTGTAGTATCAATACCTGCCTGATTTAAGGCTGTGATTGAAATAAATATCAATAATAAAAAGAAAACGATTTGGCTAATTATTTTTCCACCAGACAAATCCATGGATTCAAAAAAGGATTTTAATCCGTTTTTGATAAAGTTGGCAAATAATAAACCTAAAGTAAAGATGATTAAAGCAGCAAATAATTGTGGTAGATATGATAGTAATTCACCTATCTGATTAGAAATAATCTCTAACCCTAAAACGTCTGATATCATTATCACCAATATGATATACATTACCCACTTTACAAATTTTGAAACAATCTTTATGGTATCAAAATTTAGTTTTTTGCCTTCTACGATTTCTATGTCATTTAGTCTATCATCGAGTTTATTAGCCTTTGCTATTTTTAAGACTTTTTGCACAGCCTTAACAACAAGTTTTGTTACTATCCAACCAATAACCAAAATGGCTAGTGCCGCTATAGCTTTAACAAAAAACGCTGAAATCTCTGGCCACATGGAAGATAATGACTGCATTGCTGAATTTTTAAAATCTGTTATTTTTTCCATACTTACAGTATATGTTAGGTTTACTAAGTATTTACTTATTTTTTTCTGTTTTTACTTACGGTATCTATGATGTATCCTAGATTATACGAAAACAGCTCGGCTAATTCCATAAGCAGTTTCGCCATAGCAATGTCATTCATAACTTTGCTTTTAAGCTCTGGCGGAACCTCTTTTAGAGGCTGATTTATTTGCTTAAATGGATTCTCCATCTTTCGTATAATTATCGTACTTATGTACGAGTTTTTCTTTTGCTCTTTTTAAACGCATTTTAACTGCGCTTTCTCCAATATCTAAAGCCTCCGACAACTCTTTAATCGTTAAGTTATCTTCATACTTTAGCAATAGTATCATTTTTTCATCAGGTGAAATTAACTCCATAACTTCTTTTAACTTATCTAGTCGCATGTTTTCAAACTCACGAGTAGAATCGACTTCCTCACCTATGTTTTGTATATCAATATTTTCTGAACTTACAGATTGTTTTTCAAGCTTTTTCGCCGTATTTCTTGTTACATAATTTACACAATGATTATATGTAAAAGCATAAAGCCAAGTTGAAAATTTAGACTTACCTTTAAAACTAGCTAATTTAACAAAGACTCTCAAAAATACATCTTGAGTTAAATCTTTAGCTTCATCGATACCATTAGCAAATCCATAGCACTTATTGTACACCATAGTAGCATATCTATCATAAAGCACCTCAAACAACATAGTGTCGTTGGTCTTTACGATTGCTTCTACAAGCGCTTCATCGGTTAGGCTATGAATTGCGTCTTCAGTCAATTTTGGTTGTAAATTCTTTTTTAACTTGGTTAGTTATATGTTTAAGACACATAGTTTTTAAACTGGTCACAAATACTTTAAAAAAATTCTTACTTTTTTATTCGGTCTCCCATATCATTAAGGTGATGTTCTAATGCTAATGTTGAGATTTGAATTTCTCTTATTAAAAATGCCAGGGACAAAATAAGTAGCAATAATGCAAGTCCAAAAACCCAAACTGCAGCATTGTGTATTTCTATATAAATTAAAAACATGGTTAAGACACATAGCAAAAGGCTTGAAATACCTAAAATCTGCATCCAACGCGTAAGATGTAATCTAAGCTTTAGATTGTTAATTTGCCTTATTAACACTGCCTCCTTTCGTTCTAGATACTTATCGCTGAGATTTCTTATAATTGCCGCATAGGCCAAAAACCGATTGGTATATGCTAACATTATTAAAGATATGGCCGAGAATAAAAGTGCCGGAGTGGTGAGCGTTAGTTCTTCCATAAGAATTTTTTTACAAAATTAACAAATTATCAAAACTGTTGCTTTAATTTCAACTATACAAAACATATACAACGGCTCTTATTTAGATTTTTTGTTAAATAACAGTCCTTAAATTTCAAATCCTCTTTAAAATTTTTAACTTTAAGTAAATAAAAGTCCTAATCTATCGTTATCATAGTCTCTAGACTATGTTATTAATCGCTTAATGAGTGCATATCTCCATAATACAATTCCTAATTTAAAACCTTTTGATTTTGAGCGTCATCACGATTCTCATTTTATAAATCAACAATGGGTTTTGGTTAATGGTATTACCAAAAAGAAAGAAATTTACACGTTTAGAGATAACAACATTTTAGAAATTGAAAGAACAGATGCCATTATAAAAACATCTTGGGCTTTGAGCATACAAAACATTTTTACCATTGAAACAGAAGATGGAATTATTAACGTTAAGGCCTACTTTAAGGATGATGACATTTTAGTTTTAAACCATCAAGATAAGCAAGAGTTTGCTATGTATGTTAACACTACCAATTATCCTGAAGAGCTAAACTCTATTGAAGATCTGCAAGAGTACTTAAAAGATAAGTACAAAAGGAAGGTCAACAAGGTTATACACAAACATGAGTTCTATTATATTTCTAAATCCAAAGAATTTGGGCCTTGCACTGTTGAGGAACTTAAGGAAAAAGTAGAAAATGAAGATATTAGCGCCTACTGCTTTGTTAGGGATGTTAATGAAGATAACTATGTTAAGCGTTTGCGAATCATAGATTTAATGCAAGAGCTTTAATTACTTTTATAAAATTCGTATTTAGCCAGCTCTAATTCAACCACAGCCTCCCAATGCTCTTGGGTTTCTTTTTTGTCACCACGTTGTGTTTCTTGATCGTATCTTATTTGTCTTAGTTCCATCTCATTAAAAATACGATCAAAAATTGGTTTAGCTTTAGCTGCATTTTTACTTGTAATATTGGCATCAGCCAATTCTTTTCTCAATTTTCTCGAATAAATTTCGGTAATATCAAAATGAATTTGTTCGTGACGAAGCACATAATCGTTTCTTCCTTCTGGCACTACCCAGCTTTTATTAGTATTAAAAACACTTTGTATGAAGACTTTACCTGTCTTAAACATATTTGCACCAGATTCGTAACCAAATCCGGAGTTAGTTAAAGCAAGCGTATTCGGATAATTTAGAGTATCTGGCTCTCCTTTGAAATCATCCCATGTTAGTTTTCTGTCTTCACTCCAATTTATTTTTGCCTCGTATATTTTTGGATCATCAACTTTATAGATTTTGGCCTTTAGCATATGGCATGTATTGCCGCCGCTTGGCAAGATATGTTCTGTTATTTTTAAAAGATTAGCTCCTGCTTGTCTTGACAAAGCCTTAAGATTTTTAATGTTTTCGTAGTAGGTACAAGTCCCTTTCCATCCATCATGATTGGCTTGTACATCACCCACAACCTCTCCTTTAATGGACTGATCATCAGAAATATCTAAAACCACAACCAAGGCATCATCTGATAATGGCGGAAACGTTTTAATAATGGCACTCTTTAACTTTGGTGCGCAAGCGATACATAAAAATGTAAATATGTAAAGTAGTCTTTTTATCATAAAAGCTAAAATATAAAAAGCGAACGGATTTCGTTCGCTTTTTAGACCCTGAAATATCTGCCTATTCACAGACAGAAATTCAGAAATAGAATATTACCACATTAAACATGCAACGCTCTATCATCAGTAGCAGCTAAAGCCGCTTCTTTTATGGCCTCTGCAAATGTTGGATGAGCATGTGAATATCTAGATATATCTTCGGCAGATGCTCTAAATTCCATAGCTGTTACTGCTTCTGCAATTAAATCTGCACAACGTGCACCAATCATATGAACACCTAAAACTTCATCTGTGGTTTTATCTGCTAGGATTTTTACAAAACCATCAATATCTCCGCTGGCTCTTGCTCTACCCAAAGCCCTGAAAGGGAATTGACCAACTTTATATTCTGTACCAGCTTCTTTTAATTCTTCCTCTGTTTTACCTACTGCAGCAACTTCTGGCCACGTGTAAACTACTCCTGGTATTAAATTGTAATCTATATGTGGTTTTTGTCCTGCTAGTGTCTCGGCAACAAATACGCCTTCTTCTTCAGCTTTATGAGCTAACATAGCACCTCTTACTACATCACCAATTGCATATATATTGGAGACGTTAGTTTGTAAATGCTCATTGACCTCTACCTGTCCTCTATCATTCAATTTTATACCTGCAGCTTCAGCATTTAATCCGTCTGTATATGGACGACGACCGACTGATACTAAACAATAATCACCTTTAAATTCAACGACCTCTCCTTTTTTATTTTCGGCTTTAACGATAACTTCATCACCATTGCGCTCTACAGACTGTACTTTGTGAGAAACCATCATATTGCATTTAGCTTTTTTAAAGACTTTGTTGAGCTCTTTAGACAAGGCTGCATCCATTGTTGGCAAAATTCTATCCATATACTCAATTACGGTAACCTCAGCACCAAGACGACGGTATACTTGCCCAAGTTCTAACCCAATAACACCACCACCTATAATCATTAAATGTTTTGGCACTTCTTTTAACTTTAAGGCTTCTGTAGATGTAATGATTCGTTCTTTATCTAAAGTGATGAAAGGTAAATTAGATGGTTTAGATCCTGTTGCAATAATAATATGCTTTGCTTCAATCTCTCCGGCATCTTTACCTTCAACCTTTATATGTGTTGCGTCCTTAAAAGATCCTAAGCCTTCGTAAACATCAATCTTATTCTTCTTCATCAAGAAATCTATACCACCTGTAGTTTGGTCTACAACGGCTTGCTTACGCGCAATCATCTTTTCCAGATTTACTTTAATCTCTCCAGGTATCTCAATGCCATGTTCCTCAAAGTGCTTTGTTGCCTCTTCATAATGGTGCGAAGAACTCAATAAGGCTTTACTAGGAATACATCCAACATTAAGACATGTACCGCCAAGCGTAGAATATTTTTCTATAATTGCAGTTTTCATACCTAGCTGGGCACAACGTATTGCTGCTACATATCCACCAGGACCTGAACCTATTACTGCTACATCGTAAGAATTCATATTTTTATTTTATTTTAAATTGTAATGATAATTGAAATGCTCTATTTTGATTTTTGGTCTCTACCTTAGTTACATCTGTTAAGCCTATATAATAACGTAAAGACGCACTAACTTTATTAGAAATTGCATAACTAGATCCGAGGTTAATTCCAAAGTCTCTATCAAAAAAATCTGTTTTTACATCTGCTAAAGAACCTGTTCCGTTTTTTGCCGTAACCAACAAACCTACCTGTGGTCCTGCATCAAAACTTAAATTCTCTGAAACAAAAAATTTTGCCATAATTGGCAGGACCACATAATTTAATCTTACGCTCCTGTTTTCGCCTTCATTTAACTCAAAACCATAGACTGTAAACAACAGCTCTGGCTGGACTTTAACATCTTTGGTTAATTCTATTTCCATAAAAAATCCTGCATGAAAATTAACCAAAGATGATAAATCTGATGTATCATCGCCTGCAAGATTAGCTAGATTACCTCCTACTTTTATACCTATTGGATGTTCTTGCGCACTAAGTTTGCTACATAAAAAAAACAATACGATAAAAAGTAATCTCATCTAATATATAATGAAGCACAAAAATACAATATTGATTAATGATTAACGAAAAGTGAGGTACAAATTTTAACTATGATCTCAACAAAAAAAGCCCATTATCAATAGATTAAAATCTAATTTGAAATGGACTTTTTATTCCCTAAAAGTTAATAGCATTCAAAATTGAATAATTATGGTTATAATTACAATACTCAAATTGAGTATTTTTATAACCAATGTGGATTTAGCTTTAAAACACCAACCAATTCTCCTGTTGACGAAATATCCAATTTCTTTAAAATATTACGCCTGTGTGTATCTACCGTGTGAGGACTGATATTTAGCTTCTCTGAAATTTCTTTACTAGTTTTATCTAAAATCAAAAGTCGAATAATATCTCGTTCTCGGTTTGTTACACCATCGTGCAATAATTTTTGCGAAAAACTATTGAAATAGATTGTTTCGTACTCTTGTTTATCATTTAACAACTTAGCTGAAGCCGTAATGTCTAATTTTACATCTGGATGCATAACCGTATAATGTGCCAAACCAATAATTGGCTTACTATCAGAATCAAAAATTAAGGGTGTTGTATTTTGTACTATATTAACGTAAGTGTCTTGAGCATTTTTAAATCTAAAATTCCACGTATAACTTGCGTCTTGTCTTTTCTCCTTTGGGATTTCGCTCAACGTGAATTCCATTAAGTTATTTAAAGCTCTTAGCCATGACTCCACATCGTCTGGATGAATTCTACTCCAAAAATAGCGCATCCCTTTTTCTTTAAGATCTTCTGGGTTAAGCCCTAAAGAAGCTTTATAATTTTTACTGATGTATTCAAACGTTAAATCTTGCGTGTTAGTGATACAAAAAAAAGTTGAGCTATATGGCAGAAACCTATCCATCTCCATAATTTTTTCTATGTGTTTCTGCAAAGACGGCTTATCATACGACTCAAATATATATTTGTATATCTCTTTTATTTTTGAATATCTCATAAAATTTTTAATTCATTTTTAATTAGGAAAGCCTAACATTTCACCCATACCTACCGTAAACAACCAACAGCCATAAATCGCATGCTCTACTGAGACCAAAAGCGTAGATTTTGTTTTCTTAAACGTTAGCGCAAATAAAATACCTCCAGTAAAGGTTAGTATCATTACTAAAGTATTTTTAAAGAAAAGATGTGCCAAAGAGAACAGTGTAGCGTTAATCAATACAAACAGAGCATTGCTTCTAAACAAGGATTCGTAACGTTGAAAGAAAAACGTTCTATATAGCAGTTCTTGAGGATACACCGAAAAAACAGAGTAAATAAACAAAATTGCCATCCATAGGAAAGGCTTTGATTTTATGACTATGAATAAATTTTCATAGTCCACCAAGTACATATATAATAGTGTAATGATAGCTATTGCTAGAAACTTTATAGTGGTTCGTTGCCAAAATTGCATCCAGTTAATATGTTGTCTAATTTTAAACCTATTATTTTCAACTTTAATAAGAATGTAAATGACATAAACAAAGCCAAGTAATCCAATGGCTAGTTTAATCCATAATTGAAAGTCCAACACAAAACTTACAGGAATTAAAATAAAAACAATAAAAAACTCAACAAGTCTATATTTTATGCTTTGCATATTACAATGTTATTGCTGTAGTGTGCTTTACTTCATTAATCATAAACATACTGTGTGTACTGCCTATATGATCTATGTTAGTGAGCTTTTTTACCATAAAATATCTAAACGCTTCCATATCTTTAACCAATACCTTTAACAAATAATCATAGTCTCCACTAATGTGGTAGCACTCTAGTACTTCGTCTAATTTACGAACTTCTCGCTCAAATTTCATAACATAATCTTGAGAATGCTGTACTAGTTTTACGTGGCAAAAAGCAACGAAAGCTTTATCTACCTTTTTCTTGTCTATTAAAGCAACATAATTGCCTACAATACCATTTTTTTCTAACTTTCTAATACGCTCGTAAACAGCCGTAACGGAAAGCCCTAAAGCATGAGAAAGCGCTTTATTCGTTTGTTTACTATCCTTTTGAAGAAGCTTTAGTAACTCTTTATCTAACTCATCTAACATTTGACTAATATTTTTCGGATGATACCATATTTTGACTAAAAATAAAGATTATTATTCTATTAATTAGAATAAAAAAAGAATAATATTCACTATTAATAAAATACTGTTGATTTTTATTCTAATAATACTCAATTTTACATAAACTAATTAAATACTATAACAATGAAATTTAAGCCTGCAAACAACATACAAGACTTACAATATTTTGGTGAGTTTGGTGGTGTAAATCCATCTATTTCCGATTCTTCTACATATACATTCCTATCTGCGAAAACCATGTTCGATACTTTTGAAGGTAACGCAGATGGTTGTTATTTATACTCACGACATTCTTCACCATCAAATTTATATTTAGGTGAAGCCTTAGCTGCCATGGAAGGTACAGAAACCGCAACAGTTACAGCCTCTGGCATGGGAGCCATTACGCCTGTATTAATGCAATTGTGCGAAGCTGGCGAGCATATTGTTAGCAGCAGAACGATTTATGGAGGAACCTATGCCTTCCTAAAAAACTTTGCGCCTAGATTAGGGATCAATACATCCTTTGTAGACATTACCAAATTAGATGTTGTAGAGACTGCTATAACACGCAAAACTAAAGTCCTTTATTGCGAGTCTGTAAGTAACCCTTTACTCGAAGTTGCGGATATTAAAGGTTTAGCAGAGTTAGCAAAAAAACACAATCTAAAACTAGTTGTAGACAATACATTTTCTCCACTATCCATTTCACCAGCAAATTTAGGAGCTGATGTTGTTATTCATAGTTTAACAAAATTCATTAATGGTTCATCAGATACTGTTGGTGGCGTCGTTTGTGGCACACAAGAATTTATAGACCAATTAAGAAACGTAAATGATGGAGCTGCAATGCTTTTAGGTTCTACCATGGACAGTCTGCGATCTGCTTCCGTATTAAAGAACTTAAGAACACTTCATATAAGAATGCAGCAACACAGCTACAACGCGAGTTATCTTGCAGAAAAGTTTGAAAAAGATGGACTAAAAACCGTTTATCCTGGTTTAGAATCCCATCCTTCTTATAAACTATTTAAGTCTATGATGAATGACAAATATGGCTTTGGCGGAATGCTTACCATTGATATAGGATCCTTAGACAAAGCAAATGCATTAATGGAATTAATGCAAGAGCGCAACTTAGGATATCTGGCAGTTAGTTTAGGCTTCTATAAAACTCTTTTTAGTGCTCCTGGTAGCTCTACGTCTTCTGAAATACCAGAAGACGAACAAGCAGAAATGGGACTAAGCGATGGCCTTATTCGTTTTTCAATTGGTTTAGATGCAGACATACAACGCACCTATGAAATGATGAAAACCTGTATGATTGAACTCGATATTTTAGAAGCTTAGTTAGCCCAAGCATTTAATATTCATAATTTATATAAAGCCTGATTATAAGAATCGGGCTTTTTTATTTTCCTTTTAATCTAATCCAGAGAGCAGACATCGTATAGCTAAAGTCTTCCATCTCTGGTTCAAAAGGTTTCATGTTTAAGCGGTTATTTTCTTTAAATAACCTTAAGTTAAAAATAGCCTTATACCCATCTTTGGTTTGCACCAACGGATACCTTAAATCTCTATACATAAATTCTTCGTTCTCTAAAGATTCAACATTGTAATAGTTATTACTAAACCAAGCCAAATCTTTAATATCCCCATACTGTAAAGCTGTTAGTGCTCTTACCTTTGGAATAACTTTCCAATCTGAAAAGTTTTTGGATTTATCTAATAATGAGTAAAAACCCACATGGTAATCATTTTCCGATTCAGCAATACCATACCATAGGATATTGTTTAAAATTGCTGGTTGTGTACTGAATCTTGTATAATTTATGTCAGTTTCCATTAATGAAGATTCAAAAATAGTATCGATATAGATCTTATTAAAAATTGTAAAAACCATATAAATAGAGCTAATTCCTATGCCAACTTTTAACCAAAGTCTTCGTTTTTCATTTTTACGGTTGTAAAACATTAAAATAATTACGCTAAGTAAAAAAGGAATTGTATATAAAGGATCCGCTACAGCAATATTATTAAAGGCTACCCTATAGTTTGAAAATGGTGCAAACAATTGCGTACCATAAGGGGTAAAGCTATCTAAAATAGGATGCGTAAATAAGGACCAAAAAAATAGTTTTATCCAATCGTTTAGATGTGTTTTATTATGGCGCCTGCCTGTATTATATAACCTATAGATTATCCAACCAAATAAAAAAGCCCCAAGAATTGAAAAGAGAATGGAATGCATAAACCCTCTATGAAAGAGCATAGCATCAATCTCATTTTCGAAAAGAATAGCGCCAGCAAAAACATCAAGATCTGGAATTGTACCACCTATAGCACCAAAGAGCAAGGCCTTATTACCAATTTTCTTACCAAGAACAGCTTCACCGCAAGCTGCCCCTAAAACGATTTGAGTTAATGAATCCATAATTTTTTTTAAAATACAGACATACAAATGTACTCAAGAATTGGTATTTGCATAGCATTAATGAAAATCGTAACATTACGGAAATAAAGAACTAATAAATGCAAGATAAAGACCCATCCAAAATTAAAATAGAAGATCAGAGCATTATTGACAATAAAGAGCTTAATTTATTTGAAGCCGTTATACCTGTTGTGATTTTAATGTGCTTATTAGCATATAATATATTTTTTGCTGATGGTGAGATGCTTGGTGGCTACTCCAACCAATTTATTCTTTTAATTGGTGGTTTTGTGGCTTTTGTATTTGGTTTGCTCAACAAGGTTTCTCCAACTACAATGGTTCAAGAAGTTTGGGAAAACCTGAAAAGTGTTTTTGTACCAATTATGATTCTACTTTTAGTGGGTGCACTTGCAGGAACTTGGCTCATAAGCGGTATTATTCCTGCGATGGTTTATTACGGGCTAAAAGTCTTGAGTCCAGAGATTTTCTTACCTGCATCTGTAATAATTGCTGCAGTTATTTCTATCGCTACCGGAAGTTCTTGGACAACTTCTGCTACGGTTGGCATTGCATTGATTGGCATAGGCACAGCCCTAGGCATTAATCCAGGAATAATTGCTGGCGCTGTAATCTCAGGTGCTTATTTTGGTGATAAAATGTCTCCTTTAAGCGACACTACAAATCTAGCTCCTGCTATGGCAGGAACTGATTTATTTACCCATATTAAATATATGACATACACTACAGTACCTACAATACTCATTACTATAGTAGTTTTTTCCATTATTAGTTTTTCTATCGAAACTACCGGAAGTTCTGATACAGAATTTCTGCTAAGCACAATAAAACAATATTTCAATATAACACCTTGGCTTTTTTTAGTTCCTATCGCCGTAGTTGGTTTAATTTTACTAAAAACTAAACCTTTAGTTGCTTTGGGATCGGGTGTAATACTGGCAATTCTATTTGCAGCCATTTTTCAACAAAATTTAATAAAAACAATAAGTGAATCCTCTTCAGAAACATTAGTTAATTCTGTTTTTACTGATACCAATATTGCTATTTCGGATGAAGACTATAAAGTAGTTTTATCCACTTCCGATATTAAAAAAATCAAAAACGACGAAAAATTAAGCAACCTATTCTCAGACGACGACTTAAAAGGTGTATTTACCAAAGAAAAATTGGAAGCTTTTTTCTCTTCTGATTACACAGACGCTGGTGTTGTTAAAAATAAAGCTGAGAGTTTAGAAAAATTGATAACAATTAAAAGGCTCAAAAAACTTTTTAGTGCTGGTGGCATGAAAGGAATGCTTTGGACTATATATCTTATAATTTGTGCCATGGTATTCGGTGGTATAATGGATGGCATAGGTGCGTTGTCGAGAATTACAAAAAAATTATTATCTGTTGCCAATACAATTTTTGGACTATTTGCAAGCACAGTGGTCAGTTGTCTAGGTTTAAATGTGATAGCTTCTGATCAATATCTAGCGCTTGTTATTCCTGGAAAAATGTTTAAAAAGGCCTATGAAGACAAAGGATTGGCACCAGAAAATCTCAGTAGAACCCTCGAGGATTCTGGGACAGTAACTTCTGTTTTAATTCCTTGGAACACATGTGGTGCCTATCAAAGTGGTGTTTTGGGCGTAGGTGTTGGTGAGTATTTTTTCTATGCCATATTTAATTGGCTTAGTCCTTTTACTACATTACTCTTTGCAGCTTTTAGAATAAAAATAAAGCAACTTTCAGATAAACTTTAATCATGAGATTCATATATTTTTAGAACATTTATCATTGTTAAATACTAAGTGTATATGTATCTTTGCAGCCAATTTTAAATTTTAACTAAAAAAACAATATTAAATGGCTGTATTAGTAGGTAAAAAAGCACCTCATTTTAAAGCTCAAGCGGTAGTAAATGGTCGTGAATTTGTAGAGAATTTCTCTCTAGATCAATTCATTGGAAAAAAACATGTTGTATTATTCTTTTACCCAAAAGACTTTACATTTGTTTGCCCAACAGAATTACATGCTTTTCAAGCAAAATTGGAAGAATTCAAATCTAGAAATACAGAAATAATTGCCGTATCTACAGATACAGAGCAATCTCACTTTGGTTGGTTGCAACTCGAAAAAAATCACGGAGGAATCAAAGGAATCACATACCCTTTAGTAGCTGATACCAACAAAACCATCTCAAAGAATTTTGATGTATTAGCAGGTGATTATTACTATGATGAAAATGATATGCTGCAAGCTGAAGGTGAACTTATCGCTTACAGAGGCTTATTTTTAATAGACAAGGAAGGCATTGTGCGTCATCAAATCGTTAATGATTTACCGTTAGGTAGAAATGTTGATGAAGCATTGCGTATGGTAGATGCCTTACAGTTTGTTGAAGAAAATGGTGAAGTATGCCCAGCAAACTGGAATAAAGGAGAAACTGGAATGCAAGCGACACATGAAGGTGTTGCTGATTTCTTAGAAAAACATATGAACTAAGAATAACATTCTTTTTTGTAACTAAAAAAAGCCACTTCAATTGAAGTGGCTTTTTATTCTCATTGTAATAACTTAATTATATCGTTAAAGCCTTTTTCTTCTGCGTAGTCTAAGGCAACCTTGCTCTCATTATCCTTAATTGTTTTATCTGCATTGTGTTTTAGTAAAGTCTCCACTGTAGCTCTCTGATTATATTGCGTAGCAAAAACCAGTGCAGTCATTCCGTTATTATTCTGAACATTTACATCAGCATTGTAATTTAATAACAGATCTACCAAATCTTTATTGCCCTTAAAGCTTACACCTATTAAAGCTGTATTACCAGAGGCGTCTTGTGCGTTGACATCAGCACCTTTTTCAATTAGTAATTTTGCAACATTAACTTTACCAAAATAAGTGGCAAAAATTAACGGAGTAAATCCTCTTGCATCTTTAATATTGGCTAAACTAGGATTTCTATCTAATTGAAGTCCTAAATTTTCAAGATTACCTGTTTGTATTGTTCTAAAAAATAATTCGTTTTCGTTCATTTTTATTTTTTATTAAAAAAGGAACATGCCAAACTAGTGCATGTTCCTCCTTCATGTTGATTATGCTATTAACCTATTACTTTTTTAAATCAAATCTATCGGCATTCATCACTTTAGTCCAAGCTGCTATAAAATCGTTAACAAACTTTTCTTCTGCATCATCAGCCGCATACACTTCGCAGACTGCTCTTAGCTCAGTATTAGATCCAAAAATTAAGTCCGCTCTAGTACCTGTAAACTTCACTTCACCTGTTCTGCGGTCTCTACCTTCAAAATGTGTTTCATCTTCTGAAGTTGCACTCCATGTATAAGTCATATCTACTAAATTCTTAAAGAAGTCATTAGTAAGATGCCCAACGTTATCTGTAAATACACCATGTTCAGAGCCGTCATAATTAGCACCGAGCACGCGCATACCACCAATAAGAACTGTCATTTCTGGTATGGACAATGCCATAAGATTAGCTTTGTCTATCAGTAAATCTTCAGCTTTTACATTTAGATTTGCGTTCATGTAATTTCTAAATCCGTCTCCAAGTGGTTTCAAATAATTAAATTGCTCTATATCTGTTTGTTCTTGAGTAGCATCACCTCTACCTTGTGCAAATGGTACCGATATTTTATGACCGGCTTTACTCGCAGCTTCTTCGATTGCAGCATTACCTGCTAAAACAATCAAATCTGCTATAGATACTGTGCCATTAAATTCTTTCTGGATACCTTCTAGAACATTAAAAACCTTATCTAATTCTGCTGGATTATTTACTTTCCAACTTCTTTGAGGTTCTAGTCTTAAGCGAGCGCCATTTGCTCCACCACGCTTATCAGAATCTCTGTAGGTTGAAGCTGAAGCCCAGGCGGTTCTTACCAATTCAGGAATACTTAAGCCTGACGCTAAAATCATTTTCTTTAATGATTCTATATCAGAATCGCTTAAGTTATAATCAACTTTAGGAATTGGATCTTGCCATATCAGTTCTTCTTTAGGAACTTCTGGGCCAAGGTAACGGTCTATAGGTCCCATATCTCTGTGGGTAAGCTTATACCAAGCACGAGCAAAAGCATCCTCAAAAGCTTTATGATCTCTGTGAAACTTTTGAGAAATTTTTAAATACTCTGGATCTGTCTTTAATGCAATATCTGCTGTAGTCATCATTAAAGCTTGTTTTCCATTCGGGTCACCAGCTTTTGGAGCCATACGCGCTTTTGATTCTGCAGTTGGTGTCCATTGATGTGCACCTGCTGGACTTTTTGTTAACTCCCAATCGTAATTCAGAAGTACATCAAAATAATCAGCATCCCACTGTGTAGGGTTTGGAGTCCAAGCACCTTCAATTCCACTTGTAATTGTATCATCTAAAACACCGCTCTTATAAGTGTTTTTCCAACCCATGCTCATTTCTGCCATAGGAGCTCCATGAGGTTCAGCTCCTACATATTTTCCTGGGTCTGCCGCACCATGCGCTTTACCAAAAGTATGTCCACCTGCAACTAGTGCTACAGTTTCTTCGTCATTCATTGCCATACGACCAAAAGTTTCTCTTACATCTCGAGCAGAACCTACAGGATCTGGCTTACCGTCTGGACCTTCCGGATTCACATAAATCCAGCCCATCATCACAGCTGCAAGAGGATCTTCTAAATCGCGCTCTGAGTAATTATCACTATTACCATAACGGTCTTCATTTGCTCCCCATTCTGTCTCACTTCCCCAATACACATCTTGCTCTGGCTCCCAAATATCCTCTCTACCACCTGCAAAACCAAACGTTGGGAATCCCATTGATTCTAAAGCTACGTTACCAGCTAAAATCATTAAGTCTGCCCAAGAAATTTTATTGCCATATTTCTTTTTTATTGGCCATAATAACAACCTTGCTTTGTCTAAGTTTCCATTGTCTGGCCAGCTGTTAATAGGTGCAAATCTCTGATTACCTGTACCAGCTCCACCTCTACCATCACCAACTCTGTATGTACCTGCGCTGTGCCATGCCATTCTTATCATAAAACCTCCATAATGTCCATAATCTGCAGGCCACCAGTCTTGAGAATCGGTCATTAGCTTAGTTAAGTCCTTTTTTAATTCATCATAGTCAAGGCTATTGAATGCCTTAGCATAATCAAAATCTTCACCAAGTGGATTGGATTTAGCAGCGTGCTGTCTTAAAATATTTAATTTTAATTCATTTGGCCACCAATCTCTATTTCTTACACCTCCTCCACCAACGGTTGTTTGTTTACCACTTAAAAAAGGGCATTTGCTTGCATCGCTTTCATTAAGCCCTGTATTGTTGTTGTCCATTTTTTTGATTTTTTTAGATTAGATTTCTATTTGTCTAAAATTATGAAATTAAATAGTACCGTTTAGTTAAGAATATATTATCTATTTATTTTTCAATAGTCATTATCTATCACTTATTTATCTAGAATTATTATAAACAATGAAGAATAGACTCTATTTGTTTAATATAAAGGTCATTTTAAAGAATTTTAAGTGATAAAAATTAAACACAAGTGTTAAAGACTTGGAATGAAAACGAATGATTATTAACTTTAGAAATAAAAAGTGCTTATGTTAATGAAAAATGTGAACCTTGAAGAGAAGCTAAGTCAACTAAAACGTAAATCTTTGACTGAAGATGATATCTTAACTGCCGTAAAAGATATTTTAAATCAAGACAATAGAAACGATGATGCAATTCTTGAAACATTGTCTGCACATAATACTACTACAAGAAACAATTTTGATATTGACTTATTGGAAACTGACAATATTTACCATATAGACCAAATTAAAAAAATGTGTGTAGATTACAGATTACGCTTTTTAGACAGTAGGTTTTTTAAAGCTGACTTACCATATGAAGCCATTGCTAAAATCAAAAAATTAGAAAATGATCATAATGTTAGCTTGAGCGGTTTTAAAATTATGGCACCTTCTAAATTGTTTAAGTTAGAGAATTATGACGACCCGCTACTGTTTGCAACTATTGGCAATGGTTATTACTACCTTATCCATAAATGGGGAAATGACTTAAGCCCATATAGAAAAGTATTGGCTTGGCCCTTTAAAAATTTTGAAAACCTTGTGTTTTGCGTATTTATACTAAGTATGTTTTTAACAGGAATAATACCAGATGGCACATTTCATGGTGAAAAAACCGCAGATAATGCTGGTGTTATTTTCTTATTCATGTTTAAATCCTTGGTTGCCATAACGCTCTATTACGGATATTTATCCGGAAAAAACTTTAGTGTTTCTGTTTGGGACAGTAAATATTACAACAACTAATTAGTGTAACTTTTTGAAGTTTTTCGTAACTTATATTAAAATTATAAAACCCGAGAGTTATGAATGCATCAGAATACAGTAAAATATATGATGGTAATTTTGTTATAATTACCAGAATTAAAAGCGAATTAGAAAACAATGGTATTATCCCTATCATTAAAGACGAGGGAGAATCGCAGCGTTTAGCTGGTTATGGCTCGCTCAACCAAGGCTTTCAGGAAATCTATGTTCATAATGACGAATTAGATAAAGCACTTGCTATCGTAGAAGTTGTGAAAGCTGAGATGGAGGCTTCTTCCTAGTATGCAATAAATGGTAATGAGTCATTCAGCAATGAACGATTAAGCCTCAACGGCATACATCTTCTCACGCTGTTCCTTAATCTTTTTGTCACTCATATATTCATCAAATGTCATGTAGCGATCTATAACACCATTTGGAGTTAACTCGATGATTCTGTTTCCAACGGTTTGAGCAAACTCATGGTCGTGCGTTGTTAACATCACTGTTCCTTTAAAGTTCTTCAGCGCATTGTTAAATGCCGTGATGCTCTCTAAGTCTAAGTGGTTTGTTGGCTCATCTACCATTACAACATTGGCTCTCATCATCATCATTCTGCTAAGCATACAACGTACTTTTTCACCTCCAGATAAAACATTTGCAGTTTTTAATGCTTCTTCTCCACTAAAAATCATTTTCCCAAGGAAACCTCTTATGTAAACTTCTTCGCGCTCTTCTTCTGTGGTTGCCCACTGACGTAACCAATCTACTAAAGTTAATTTATTATCAAAATAATCGCTATTATCTAATGGCAAATACGATTGTGTTGTTGTAACTCCCCAAGCAAATTTTCCTGCATCAGGGTTTTGCTTGCCGTTTATAATTTCATAAAACGCAGTAGAAGCTCTAGAGTCTTTAGAATACACAACCACCTTATCTCCTTTAGAAAGATTGATGTCTATGTCTTTAAATAACACTTCACCATCAATACTTGCTGCTAAACCTTCAACATTTAAAATCTGGTCGCCTGCTTCACGCTCACGCTCAAAAATAATTGCTGGATACCGACGACTACTTGGTTTTATATCAGCTATGTTAAGCTTATCAATCATCTTCTTTCTACTTGTTGCTTGTTTAGATTTTGCAACGTTTGCAGAAAAACGACGAATAAACTCTTCCAATTCTTTTTTCTTTTCTTCGGCTTTTTTGTTTTGTTGTGCACGTTGTTTTGCTGCTAACTGAGAGGACTCATACCAAAACGTATAGTTACCAGAATAGTGATTTATTTTTCCGAAGTCTATGTCTGAAATATGCGTACAAACTGCATCTAAGAAGTGACGGTCGTGAGATACCACAATAACACAATTGTCGTAATTAGCTAAGAAATTCTCTAACCAAGAGATAGTTTCATAATCCAAATCGTTGGTAGGCTCATCCATAATCAATACATCAGGATTACCAAACAACGCCTGTGCTAACAACACACGTACTTTTTGCTTACCATCTAAATCTCCCATTAAAGAATAATGTAAGTCTTCTTTAATTCCTAGGTTAGAAAGCATTGCAGCGGCATCACTATCTGCATTCCAGCCGTTCATTTCTTCAAACTCTACTTGAAGTTCACCAATTTTCTCAGCATTTTCATCTGTGTAATCTGCATATAAGGCGTCTATTTGGGTTTTCAACTTATACAATGGCTTGTTACCCTTAAGAACCGTTTCTAAAACAGTATCCTCATCATGCTTATTATGGTTTTGTTCCAATACAGACATACGCTTACCTGGCTCTAGATGTACATGACCAGAGGTAGGATCCATTTTCCCTGCTAAAATCTTCAAAAAAGTAGATTTTCCAGCACCATTAGCACCAATAATTCCATAACAATTTCCATTGTTAAAAGTGGTGTTTACTTCATCAAAAAGGATTCGCTTTCCAAATTGAACAGATAGATTAGAAACTGATAACATAGCTTACAATTTTATTCTTTTTAGCCTCTTGTTTATTAAAGGCTTTTTTTGAGAGTGCAAAAGTAGAAAAATTAAGCGATTGAGCGAAATAAATGGTTAGTATAACAAGATTTAACTAGGTGTTAACAAGACTTGATACTTTCATCACATATTTTTGTTTGCAAACTATAGTAAAATCCCCATGCTATTTAGATATATTGTACTTTCTCTCTTTATGCTAACCATGACTTTTGGTTGTAAGGTTAACACTAACAATAGTGGTAACTTTGCCTACATTGGAGGTGAAATTATAAATCCAAAAAACAGCAGTGTTATTTTATATAACACAAAGGGTAAGGTATTAGATTCTGTAACGTTAGACAGTAACAATAGATTTGTTTATAAAATTGAAGATTTACACCCTGGTTTACACTCATTTACGCATGGTGGCGAATATCAATTAATTCTCTTAGAGCCGAACGATAGTGTAATGTTTAGATTAAACACTTATGATTTTGATGAGTCGTTGGTATTTACTGGTGAAGGTGCGCGAAAAAACAATTACCTTATTGAAACATACTTGGCGAATGAACAACAAGCCAAAAAATTAGTTCATTATGCCAAAATGGAACCTGAGGAATTCAATGCATTTATTGATGAAAGACGTAATAAAGAGTTGATAAAATTTCAGAATTTCTTATTAGATAGAGAAGAATCTGAATTATTTAAATCTATTATAGAAACTAATATCAATTATAATTCTTACGCTGACAAGGAAATATACCCTTTTGCCTATTTTGGAAATAACAAACTTATACACATTAAAGACTTACCTGAAGATTTTTACGAACACAGAAAATCTGTTGATTACAATGCAACACACCTAAGTCACTTATATGCGTATAACCGTTTTTTATTCTCTCATATTGACAATCTAGCAGCACAGAATTATTATGAGCAACATAACTTCCATAGTGCATTTGATAGGCATGCTATGGAATATAATAAGTCTAAGTTAGACTTAATTGACAGTATTATTTCTGACGAAACAATAAAGAATAATCTACTGAAGTATAAGACTAGAGATTTTGTAAGTTACAATCATACTGAAGCTGAAGCTGATGAAATATTAAACCATTACTTACCTAAAAGCACCAACGAAGAAGACAAAGAAAGTATTAAGGAGTTAGTTTGTTCACTAAAGCTTTTGAGACAAGGCAACCCTATACCAAATCTAGAAATTGTAAACTATGACAATACCGAACATAATTTAAATTCAATTATAGATAAGCCTACGATTATTTATTTTTGGTCGTCTAATTCTAAAATGCAGTACAGAAATAGTCATTACAAAGTTAAAAGTCTAAAAAATGTATTTCCTCAGGTAGAATTCGTTTCAATAAACCTTAACTCAAATGATGACAAATCTTGGAAAAGCATCATTAATAATTATGATTTCCCCACAGAAAACGAATACAAATTTAAATATCCTACAAAAGCAAGAAAAGTACTTGCTGTAAACTACCTTAACAAGGCTATCATTGTTAACGAGAACGGTATGATACTACATCCTAACGTTAATATTTTTAAATCGGATTTCTCAGAAATGCTTGGTGATTTGTTACAAAAAAGACACCTCATTGCTCAGCAATAAAGTGCCTTAAGTTATATTGAGAGTATCAATCTTATTAATTTCCTTTCTTATAGTCTGCCAAGAATTTTTCTAAACCAATATCTGTTAAAGGGTGTTTTAATAATCCTGTAATAGAGCTTAAAGGACCTGTCATAACATCCGCTCCTAATTTAGCACAATCTATAACATGCATAGTATGACGTACCGATGCAGCTAATATTTGTGTATCAAAAGCGTAGTTATCGAAAATATGACGGATTTCTGCAATTAAGTTTAAGCCATCAGTTGATATATCATCTAAACGACCGATAAATGGTGACACATAAGTCGCACCTGCTTTTGCCGCAAGTAATGCCTGACCTGGTGAAAATACTAAAGTTACATTAGTCTTAATGCCTCTATCTGAAAAATATTTACAAGCCTTTACACCATCTTTAATCATAGGAAGCTTAATGACGATTTGGTCGTGCAATTCAGCTAAGGCCTCACCTTCTCTAACCATACCTTCAAAGTCTGTTGAAATAACCTCAGCAGAAACATCTCCATCTACAATATTACAGATGTCTACATAATGCTTCATAATATTATCTACGCCTGTTATTCCTTCCTTTGCCATTAGCGATGGGTTTGTAGTTACACCATCTAATATACCCATATCTTGAGCTTCCTTTATTTGGTCTAAATTGGCTGTGTCAATAAAAAATTTCATCTAAAATAAATTTGAATTGTTGTGTTTTTAGTTGGCACGAATTTACAACTATTACCAGTGATGACTTTAAAGAATTTAATAAAATATATTAACAAATTACTAAGACAAAGAATGTCATCTATTCTATAATAAGCGTATATGTTTTAGAAGTTCCATAATTACATAAGGAATCAAAATCATCATCAAAATCATTTCTAAAAGGACCGTCAACCTCTAGATAAATAGTAACTTCAAAACTACCTGTTTCTTCTGGTGTTCCTTCTAAACTAATGGTTCTAAAGTTTACAAAATAGTCCATTCCCAAAGGCAAACCCTCTACATCAAAGTAATAATCATAATCATTATCTCTGGGCTCGTTATTAATTTCTGCATCCAAATCTACGTAGTAATAACTATCAGTATTACCTATAGGAAACTGTTTATTAGGTAATTCTGGCTCTTTAGGAAAAACACACAAGGGTTCATCACAACTAAAAGCTGTAACTATAAGTAGGAATATAATAACTAGAGATTTTTTCATAACAGCTAATTTGAAATTACAACCTCAAAGAATGTACCAAAATGATTTATAGCTTATAATGATTCATAAGCAGCTTCTCATACATCTTATCTGGAAGAATTCGCTTAAGCACAATAGAAAACTTCTGCATAAAGGCGCCTACTTTATAATGAATCTTTGGTGATTTAGTTTCTATCACTTTATAAATAGCCTCTGCCATTTCTTTAGGATCACCACCTTCATCAACATGTTCATCCATAGTTTTTAAAGAATGTCCATATTTTTCTTTATAAGGTGAATCTTCCAAAACAGGTGCGTGATATCTCCCAGCCGCAATATTGGTAGCAAAATCACCAGGAGCAACATTGGTCATTTCAATATTAAAATCCTTTAGCTCCATTCTAAAGGCTTCGGTTATGAGTTCTAAAGCACCTTTGCTTGCACTGTAGACACCTCTAAACGGTAAGCCCATGTAACCTGCAATTGAAGTTATATTTATAATTAAACCAGAATTTTGGCTTCTCATGGCAGGCAGTACTGCTTTTATTACATTAATTGGCCCAAAAAAATTAGTTTCAAAATTTCGCTTTATTTCAGCATCTGGTATTTCTTCAATAGGACCAGTAATTCCTGCACCAGCATTATTAATAAGCACATCAATTCTAGATTCTTGCTCTAAAACTTCGGCTATACAAGATGAAATTGTGTCTGCCATCGTAACATCTAGAGCTACAATAGGAAATTTACTATTTGGATAATTCTTAGGATTTCTGCTAGTTCCGTAAACTGTAAAACCCTTTTCTTGTAAAAACTCACCTACCGACTTACCTATTCCCGAAGATCCTCCGGTTATTAAAACAACTTTAGACAAAATAATTTTGATTTACGATTTACGAAATTAAGAATAAATAAACACTAATTAAACATTCCGCATGAGTAAGAATTTCTTCCGAAGCCTGTGCTGAGCGCAGTCGAAGTAGGAAGGTTAGGATGGGCTCATAAAAAAAGGCAAGCTACCTACATCACACCGCTACGACCGCGTACCTTTGCTACGTTCCCGTCCTGGAGGATTAAGCAGGAGCTGGTTGTGTAGGACTTGCCCGGCTGCAAAGATACAACCTTTTAATACTTTCGCAATGATTTTTAAACTGAATTTTATTTAATACCTTGCCTCAAAATTATTAGATACTTATGCAACTCTACAAGTACCTCATTATGTTTTGTTTATGCCTATTTTTAATTAATTGTGGCGAAACTAATACGGCAGATCAAACTGGCTTATCTATTGATTTAAACACAAAATCATTATTGTTAGGAGATACGCTAAACCTTAGTATTAGCAATCCTAAAAAACTGAACATCTCTAATGTTAGTTACCAGCTAGATGGCAAATCAATTACTAAAGATGCAGTGTTAAACAACCTAACCCTAGGAGAAAAATCTTTGGTTGCAACTATAAGTTATGATGATAAAACTGAAACGGTTAGTAAAAATATTACCATTTACAATAATATAATTCCATCTATATACAATTACGAAATTGTAAACACCTACCCGCACGATATAACTTCTTACACGCAAGGTTTGGAGTTTTACAATGGGGAATTGTACGAAAGCACTGGCCAATACAAAGAATCTAAACTTAGAAAAGTAAACTTTGAAACTGGTGAGGTTTTAAAAAATATTGATTTAGATGATAATTTTTTTGGTGAAGGCTTAACGATTTTAGACGAAAAACTATACCAACTTACATGGAGAGCCAAACGCGGTTTTGTATATGATGCAAATACGTTTGAAAAACTAAAAACCTTCAATTACGGTACAAGCAAAGAAGGTTGGGGAATTTGTAATGACGGAAAAACACTGTATAAATCTGATGGTACAGAAAAAATTTGGCTATTGAATTCTGATAACCTTTCTGAAATTAGCCACATCGAAGTGTACACTGAAAAAGGAAAAATACCAAGCCTTAATGAATTAGAGTGGGTTGACGGTAAAATATTCGCTAACATCTATCAAAAAAATGGTGTAGTAATCGTTAATCCTAAAACTGGAGGTGTAGAAGGTGTTATTAATTTTACTCCTCTCAGAAAACTAGTGACCCAGCACAACAAACTAGATGTGTTAAATGGCATAGCCTATCACCCAGAACGTAAAACCATTTTTGTAACAGGTAAAAACTGGGACAAACTTTTCGAAGTAAAAATTAAAAAGCAATAAGGCACACTTTGCAGACTTTTGAAAAAACCATTACCGTCTCTAAAAATGATTTAGACCAACTCAACCACGTTAACAACGTACGTTATGTGCAATGGGTACAAGATATTGCCGAAGCCCATTGGTTAAAAAATGCACCTAAAACCATTTTAGACAACTACTTCTGGGTAATGCTAAGCCATCATATTGAATACAAAGGGGAAGCATTATTGGGTGATGAATTAACTATAAAAACCTTTGTTTCAAAATCCGAAGGCCTCACCTCTATTCGTCATGTAGAAATTACAAATAATACTAATGGCAAACTTATTGTAACATCAGAAACCAAATGGTGTTTTATGAGCAGTAATACAAAAAAACCAACTAGAATTCCAACAGAAGTCGCCAAACTATTTGATTAACATTTCTTTAGGTTAAAGTTTTTTTAATCTTAAGTTTTATTTAGTTGATAAAGTGTTTCTTTAGAGCATCAATCAATCTATGATGCGCCTTTTACTTCTTTTTATTCTCATTTTTACTTTCAATTGCAAGGTATCCGCACAAACCTTATCAGGCAAAGTTTACGACACTAAATCGGTGGTTAAGGATATGAAGGTACTGAACAAAAGCCAAAACCGACTTACGGTAACAAACCAAGATGGAGACTTTAGTATTGAAGCCAAAGTCAATGACACGATCTCATTTCAATCTATTTTTTATCATCCTTTAGAAGTTATACTAAAGCAATCGCATTTTGATGATATTAATGTTTTTGAGGTTGAAGAAATTGTTAGCGAGCTTGATGAAGTAGAAATTCAATCAGAACCAGAACAACCAGTTTTTGAAGAAGAAACCTATAACAGAGAACTCAATAACTTAATAAAAGAGGGTCTAAAACGAAATCCGCATTTATATAGACCCGAAAACGCTCAATCTGGTGGAAACATTTTAGGTATCATAAGTTTGGTAATTAAACTATTCAAAAAGAAAAACAAAGAGAAAAACAAAAATAAGCCACCAACATATCCACCTTTAAAATATGAGCAAATCGATTCTCTATTTTCCAAAAGTTCATTTTTTAACAAAAGTCTAGTTACTGAAAACCTCAAGATACCAGAAGACAAAGTCAAACTCTTCTACGATTTTTGTTCTGCCAAAGGAATTAGTTCTAAATTATTGCTGGAGGAAAACAAAATGATGTTGTTAGAAGAATTGGTAGTTAACAGTCAGTTATTTCTTATTCTACTTGAAGAATACGGTGAACAAGCTACTGTAAAAGATTAATCTGTGTCATTCAGAACGAGGTAAGAGTGAAGAATCTCTTAATTGTTAACACAAAGGTTTTTATAAATAGATTCTTCGGTCATGCTTCCCTCTGAATGACATAATATGTATTAATTATACCTCTGCATACTAAATCATAACTTCAAAAGTTATATTTTTAAGCCAAATTATATTTATCTCTTATGAAGCGATTCTTATCCTTCCTTATTTGTTTTATTGTTTTACTATTCTGGAGCTCATGCCGTAAAGATTTTGAATTCTCACCCAGTACCGGAAACTTAGAGTTTGAGCGTGATACGGTTTATCTAGATACTGTTTTCACCAATATCGGCTCGAGTACCTACAACCTAAAAATATATAACCGGAGTGATGATGATATTGTTATCCCAACCATTCAACTAGAAAACGGAGTGAATTCCTTTTACAGAATGAACATAGATGGCACAACAGGTCTTGAAGGCGAGCAAGAAGGAAAATTCTTCGAAGATGTAGAACTTTTGGCAAATGACAGTCTGTTCATTTTTATAGAAACCACAATAGACATTTCTACACTTTCAACTTTAGAAAATCAATTCCTATACACAGACAAAATACTGTTTGATGCTGGCAGCAATCAACAAGATGTAGACTTGGTAACTTTAGTTAAAGATGCCGTATTTATTTTTGCAAATAGAGATGAAGACACTGGCATTATAGAAACCTTAACCTTTGATGTAGATGGAGATGGCACACCAGATGAAACCATATTACAAGGACGCTTTTTAGAAAACGACGAGCTCACCTTTACCAATGAAAAACCATACGTTATCTATGGCTACGCTGGTGTTGGTGCAGGACAAACCTTAACAATGGAACCTGGTGCTCGTGTACACTTCCATGCCGATTCTGGTATCATAGTTACCGAAGGTGGTACACTTAATATCAACGGAGATTTAAGCACAGACCAAGACGTTTTAGAAAATGAAGTTATCCTTGAAGGTGATCGTTTAGAACCACTTTTTGAAAATGTGCCAGGTCAATGGGGAACAATTTGGCTATTCGATGGTAGCCAAAATAACAGCATCAATTATGCTACCATTAAAAATGCGACAATTGGTGTATTGTCAGAATTTGGGCAGAACGACACCAACGAAAAGTTAACCATTAGCAATTCTCAAATTTATAATTCCAGCGCGTTTGGTTTGCTAGGACGCGCAACCTCTATTACTGCAGAAAACCTAGTAATTAACAACTCAGGGCAATCCTCTTTTGCTGGTACATTAGGCGGAACATACAACTTTACCCACTGTACCATTGCTAATTATTGGAATAGTAGTTTTAGACAGTTCCCTTCTCTACTCTTAAATGATTTTATAGTAGACGAAAACAACACGGTTTTTACAAATACAACCGAAGCTGAATTTACCAATTGTATTATTTACGGAAATGATAACCCTGAATTATTATTAGAAAATGAAGGCGGTGATTTTACCTTTAAATTCACCAATTGCCTCATTAGATTTGATAATCCCAATTTAGAAGGCACAGGTAATTATAATTTTAATGATGCCATGCGTTACGAAGGTATAATACGAAATGTAGATCCAGATTTTGAAAACCCTTTTGAAAACTTAATGCGTATTGGAGAAGATTCTGGTGCTAATGGTCTTGCAAATCCATTTTTTAGCAATTTGGTTGGTAATGATATCGTAGGTGAATCTCGAAATGTTCCTGAACCTGATGCTGGCGCTTATGAAAGTGTGGTTTTTGAGGATTAAAATACCATAAATTATTTATGAAAAACATATTCATTGTTATTCTTATTGCATCTATAAATTACACCTCTTTAGCACAAAGCAAATACGAAAAAGAAATTAATGTTGAAGTGGGCTTGGGGTTAACCTCACCTTATGAAAGTACTACTGATGTTGTTAGTACTGGATTCTTTATGCAAGGTGAGTATGTTGTAAAAATTAAATCATGGCTAGAGTTAAAGCCTTATGCCGGATTTATTACAACTAGCTCTAATGGAAAGGATTTAAATAACAATCCTACTGATGAAAAAGCTGAAACTAAAGCTTTTTTACTAGGAGGTAAAGCTAGACTTAGAGCACCTATTCCTTGGGTCGCACCTTACCTTGAGGTAGGTATAGGTGGTTCTGTTGGTAAATTTGAAACGTTTACAAGTTCTATTAATATTGAAAAAAGTGGTTTTCTATATCATATTCCTTTTGCTGTTGGCCTAGAATTGGGTAAAAATAATGGAGTAGATATTGGATTTAGATATTTTTTTCATCCTTCTGCCGAACAATTTGCAGGAGCGTTTGCCGTTGGTATTTCTTTTCCTTTAAAATCTTAAAGAATAACAAAAAGCCTTTCAATTCTCTAAGGAAAACTCGTGGTTTCCAAAACGCATTATTACCAATCCTATGTCTCTAATAAAAAAAGCTTCGTCATCAGAAAAATCGCTGTACAGTCTTAAAACATTGTTATAAGTGGTATCATTATAACTATAATCAGAAATAAACTCGTGTTCCATTAGCCTATAATAAACACCAAAACCACCTAAACTATTATCAACAAAATTTATTTCAAACCCAGTGGGAGTTCCGCTAATGTATAATTCATAATTACCACCACTCCTCATAGTCACATAAATTTCCTCAAAACTATCATCACATCTTGGGCCAAAAGCAATGGGTACTGGTGGATGACTTTCTTCATAAACATCCCGTTCAAAAAAAATGTCATCAAAAACAACTAAGTTCTCATTACTATCTCTAAACGATATTGAACCCACATTTTCATAAGGAAACAATGCTACTTCATCATCGCTCAAGTAATACGTTTCCTCTTCGCAACAACCTGAAATAATTAATGTCAAAATTAAAAAGTAAAACACTCTTTTCATTTTACTAATGTATAGTAAAAGATTAACTACAATGTTCAAAACAAGAAAAAAGCCCCTCATTAAATCGAAAGGCTTTTTATTATTGTCATGTTGAACTAGTTTCAGCATCTCATTTATATTATTAAATTCTGAATCAAGCTCAGAATGATACAACTTTTTTTACTAGGCATTAAACAAAGGTCTACCTCCCATAAGTTCATTTACTTTTTCAGCAACCCCTTCTAATACAGTTTCATTCTCATAATTATTGATAACCTCATCAATCAAGTCCACTACATAAGCCATTTCACTTTCTTTTAATCCTCTGGTCGTAATAGCTGGTGTACCAACTCTAATACCAGAGGTTACAAAAGGAGATTCCGTATCAAATGGCACCATGTTTTTATTCACCGTTATATCTGCTTTTACTAAAGCGTTTTCAGCATCTTTACCAGTAATATTTTTATTCCTAAGATCTATAAGCATCATGTGGTTATCCGTTCCGCCAGAAATCAAATGATAATCTTTAGCCACAAAGGCCTGTGCCATAGCATCGGCATTCTTCTTTACTTGTAGCATGTAATGTAAAAAATCATCGGTCAAGGCTTCACCAAAAGCAATGGCTTTAGCTGCAATAATATGCTCTAATGGGCCACCTTGATTTCCAGGAAAAACACCAGAATCTAACAAACCAGACATCTTACGAAGCTTACCGTTCTTTAATGTAATTCCGAATGGATTATCAATATTTTCACCCATCATTATCATACCTCCTCGCGGTCCACGGAGTGTTTTGTGAGTAGTCGTAGTTACAACGTGGCAATGCGGCATCGGGTCATTTAAAATACCTTTTGCAATTAAACCAGATGGATGCGAAATATCCGCCAATAAAACAGCACCAACGTTATCCGCTACTTCCCTAAACTTCGCAAAATCCATATCGCGTGAGTAAGCCGAAGCACCAGCTATGATTAATTTTGGTCGCTCTTTTTCAGCCACATCAGACAACATATCGTAATCAATATAACCTGTATCCTTCTTCACACCGTAAAAGGTAGGTCGGTATAATTTACCCGAAAAATTAACTGGAGAACCATGCGTTAAGTGCCCACCATGAGACAAATCAAATCCTAAAATGGTATCACCTGGTTTTAAACAAGCATGATATACAGCAGTATTGGCTTGGCTGCCTGAGTGTGGCTGTACATTAGCATATGCAGCGCCAAATAAAGTCTTTGCTCTATCTATAGCAATCTGCTCTACTTCATCTACAACTTCGCAACCACCATAGTAACGCTTGCCAGGATAACCTTCTGCATATTTGTTGGTGAGTACAGAACCTGCAGCCTCCATTACTTGGTTGCTTACAAAATTTTCTGAGGCAATAAGTTCTATGCCTTCCGTTTGGCGTTCTTTCTCTGCTTGTATAAGTTCAAAAATTTGTTCGTCGCGTTGCATAAATAAAGTCTTTGTTAAAACGAAACAAAAATAAGCAATACATTAGTTTTAATATCAAAAATTATGTAGGTTTGAATAGAAAATAATGAACATTTAATCAACAAAACATATTATGTCAATATCAGCCAACGACCCAAATAGAACATCGTGGTTATACGTAAATAAATACTCTGATTTCCCAATACAGAATATTCCGTTTGGTGTCTTTTTAACTAGAGAAGACATTGTGACTATCGGAACACGTATTGGAGATACAGCCATAGATCTCGGTGCGCTACATCAGTTGGGTTATTTTGACGGTATTCCTTTAACGGATGATATTTTCCTTCAGGATTCCCTAAACGATTTCATTGCAGACGGCCGTAAAACATGGCGAGCTGTGCGTAATCGTGTTGCTGAAATTTTTGATTCTAATAACGAAACGCTTAAAAACAACACCAAGCACAAAGAGATTATTTGTTTCCGACTAGATGAAATTGAAATGCAAATGCCTGTGCATGTCGGTGATTACACAGATTTTTATTCTAGTAAAGAGCATGCGACCAATGTAGGCGCCATGTTTAGAGATCCAGATAATGCACTTTTACCGAATTGGTTACATATTCCGGTAGGGTATCATGGGCGCAGTTCGTCTATTGTTACCACGCACATACCAGTTCACAGACCACAAGGACAAACCATGCCAGAAGGTGCAGACAAACCTGTTTTTGGACCGAGTAAATTGGTAGACTTTGAATTAGAAATGGCATTCATTACTACAGATGCCAATGATCTTGGTGAACCAATTCCTGTTGAGGAAGCTGAAGAATACATCTTCGGATTAGTTGTGTTTAATGATTGGTCAGCGAGAGATATCCAAAAATGGGAATATGTACCATTAGGCCCTTTCTTAGGAAAGAATTTTGCATCGTCCATGTCTCCATGGATTGTAACCCTAGATGCCCTAGAGCCATTTAGAGTAGCAAGTCCAAAGCAAAACCCTGAGCCACTTCCTTACTTAAAAACAAAAGGAAAGCACAGTTTCGATATTCATTTAGAAGCTGGAATCATCCCTAAAGGAGGAAAAGAAACTACGGTTTGTAAAACCAACTTTAAGTACATGTACTGGAACATGGCACAGCAATTAGCACATCATACAGTTAATGGATGTCCTGTAAATGCTGGAGATATGATGGGAAGTGGAACTATTTCAGGTCCAACGGAAGACTCTTATGGTTCTATGCTAGAGCTAACATGGAAAGGCACTAAACCTGTAAAACTTAAAGATGGCACAGAACGCAAGTTCATTAATGATTACGATACGGTTGTGATGCGAGGCTACTGCGAAAATGATGATGTTCGCATTGGTTTCGGACAAGTAAAAACACAATTACTGCCTGTTTTTAATCCAAAGAAGAAAAAGTAAATATAAAGTGCCTTGTTAAAACGCTTAGCTCGGAATTGTTTATCAATTTCGAGCTTTTTTTAACCTCTCCCTTTTCTCTTCTCCCTTCTCTCTTTTCTCTTTTCAATTCTCACAAATCACTAATTATCAACACAATAAAAAAAGTGGCACGATGATTGGTTTATACTACGTATAACCTATTAAACTCAAGATTATGAAACGATTTTTACTTTTTACAGTCCTTGTTTCGGTACTCGTATCTTGTAGTGCCAAAAAACAAATTGAAACAGCAATTAGCCATGGTAACTACGACCATGCTATTTCTGAAGCGCTTAGAAAACTAGAAAACAACAAAGACAAAAAGCGTAAGCAAGACTATGTTGTAATGCTAAAAGAGGCGTACGATAAAGTTTTGGAAGAAGACTTGGCACAAATTGCACATCTTAAAAAAGATGGTAATCCTGAGTTGTATAAAACCATTTATGAAAGTTATGCAGATTTAGAGGCGAGGCAAAATGCAGTAAAACGCATTATGCCACTTAAAATTAATGGAAAAACCATAAGCTTTACCTTTAATGATTACAGTAACGAACTGGTAGAGTACAGATACAAAACATCCGACTATTTAATGGATAAGGGTCTGGATTTATTGGATACAGGCGATAAGTTTAATGCTAGGGAAGCGTATAGTCTTTTTGATTACGTTAATAGCATAAACCCAAATTTTGAAGATGTCATAGACTTAATGCAAGAAGCTCACACAACAGGTATGGATTATGTATATGTGTCTATATTGAATGAGACACACCAGATTATCCCACAACGTTTAGAAGCTGAGCTTTTAGATTTTAACACCTATGGTCTTAATCAATTCTGGACAACATACCATGCTATTGCAGACAACACAATAGACTATGACTTTGCAATGGAATTGCAATTAAAACGCATTAACGTTTCACCAGAGCGTATTAATGAAAGACAATTACTAAGAGAACGTCAAATTGTCGATGGTTGGGAGTACCTGTTAGACGATAACGGAAATGTAGCCAAAGACAGCTTAGGTAACGACATTAAAATAGATAAGATTGTAAATGTAAGAGCACGTTTCTTTGAAGTATTACAAATCAAATCATCTCAAGTAATTGCAGATGTGGTTTACAAAGATTTAAAACAAAACCAGATTATAGATGCCTTTACCATAGATAGTGGGTTTACCTTTGAAAATGTTTTCGGTCGCTTCAGAGGAGACCGAAGAGCCTTAAACAGAGACGATATTAACCTATTAAGACAAAGACAAGTACGTTTTCCAACAGATGAACAAATGGTTTACGACTCTGGCGAAGACTTAAAACTGAAACTAAAAAACATTATCAGTTCTTATCGATTGAATAGTTAGTAATTACAAAACCTCTCAAGTTTGAGAGGTTTTTTTATATAGAGCAACTTAATTCTACTATGATTGTACTTGGAAATTAAAATGCTGCATGAATAAATTCACTACACATAAAATCACATTGTTTGCATTGCAGCTTTATGCTAACTATCTATTCTAAATCTCTTGTATTTGCAACTTCTCGATGAAGCTTCCATGTTCCGTCACTCTTATCCTTCTTAAGAATCGCAAGAAAAGTAGCCGTAAGTTCTATTTGTTCACCTTTGGCATTAGTGTAATAAGTAGAACTTGTTCCAAAATCATAGGCTACACTATCACTAACTATAATAGTTTCCTTTGGCCGCATCACAAGACTATCGTAGTGAAATTTCCCTGTTGGGTTTTTGCGTATGCTTTTAAAAGGTTCCCAAATACCACAATCTGGTGTTAACGATTTTACATCTTTGGTCGAATAGTTCTTCAAATCTCCAAATCTATTCTCTTTAATGGCTAGCTGAAAACCTGCTCGAGTTTCTTCAATAGACCTTAATTCTGCCGCTATATCTATTTCATTTTCGTTTACAGATACAGCATCCTCTTTATTGGTCTTTTCATTGCAGGAAATCAAGGATAAAACTAGGAAAACCAGTGTTAATTTTTTCATTTTATTCTGTATTTTGGTTAATATATAACTATTTTTAATGGTGAGGGCACAACAAACACTAATACCAAAACAAGTTAGTAACTAATAACCAAAAAGTCAATACGTAACTTTACGTAGTTTTTAGAGCAACCATAAATTCATATTTTCAAATCAAAATTACAGAGTCAATTCTAAAACATCCAAGACAAAGATTATAATGTCTTCATAATACTAAAGCATAATTTATCTATATGGTCCATAGGCTCACTTAGGGCAGACACATTAGACAGAACAATCACTCCATCCTTATTATCTGTATTCAACACCATACAAGACGTATATCCACCAGTACCACCATTATGCCAAATCCAATTTTCGCCATCTTTGTTGATTTGTATGTGCCAGCCCAAACCAATACTCGATTTCTCGTCCATAATATGTGTTTCTGTTCGTGCTAACTTAAGAACCTCATCACTCACTTCAAATTGCGCAAGAACAAACTTTGATAAGTCTTCAGCTGTAGACATCACAGATCCTGCACCTTCTAGCGGACCTAAATTCCAATTTAAAGTTGGCTGTCCGTCTGCATTCAAACCTTTCACAAGAGGAGTAGATAAATTTTCACTACCTATGGTACTATTGGTCATATCATACTTAGAAAAAATGCTTTCTTTCAATAAACTAAGTAAAGACTCTTCTTTAACTTTTGTTAATGTGTACCCCAAAAGTCCGGCACCCAAATTGGAGTAATTGTACACCTTAGATTCTTTGCCTTTCGACAACTCTAATGCATTAGCTAAATAATACAAAAGCTTTTCTTCCGTATAAGTAGCAAATGGGTTCTGATTTTGGATATCAAACTCAAAATTAGAAGCCATTCTTGGAAGACCCGATGTATGATTCGCAAGTTCTTTAAATGTAATTTGCTGATTATCATTAAATTTAAAATCATAATAAACATTTATGTTAGAATCTAAACTAAGTGTACCATCTAGAACCATATCAGAAAGCAAAACAGATGTGAAAACTTTACTTATAGAACCAACCTCAAAAGCACTTTTACGGTTTTCTATACTATAAATTGTATCATTCTTTTTTTCTATACCATAGTACTCAATGTTCCCATTTTCAATAATAGCAAATGCTAATTGTGTATTATCAGGAAACATCTTTGTATGTTTAATAATAAGGTCAGATTGCTCTTCGGTAACTGTAGCTTCTTTAGCTACTTCATGACCTATTATAGTAGTCGTCTCAGAGTCTTTACAGCTAAATAAAGTAAAAAGGATAATTAAAAATTGTAGTATTGTAGCTTTCATTTTTGTTTATGTCCATAGCTTAAGGTGTAAATCAGCTTTTATGATTTATATCCCCCGAAAAAAGTCAGTTTGTTTTTAGTCATAAGTCATTACATTACCTTACAAAAACCCTATGTAAACGTAGAAGGGAGTCTTAAAACTCTTAAAAGAAGTTCAACCGTAATGACTTATAACCATTACTAGCATATGTTTTATTCTTTAATAAATTTTAAAGAATTTCCATTGTCAAATTTTAAGAAATATATCCCGTTATGGAGGCTTTGAACATTAATCAAATCGTTATTAGAAATTATTCCTTTTTTAATTTCTTTTCCCAAAATATCAAAGAGTTCATAGTTCATTGTTCTATCAAGACCTGAAACTTCAATAAAATCAGATGACGGATTTGGAAATAGAACAACTTCACTTTGTCCAAACTCAAAATCTTCTGTTGACAATACTTCAGAATCCCAACTAAAGGCGTCTAAGGCTAAGTAATCAGCAGTACCAGTGGTTGATATTACTAACTCATCTATATTCTCATTAGAGTTGTCCGTTCCCCCTTCAGAAGCAAGGTCTATAAAAGTAAAACCATTATTGGGTGTAAATGTCGAACCATCAACAATACCAGTAGTCTTGGTTATCGTAAAAACATTACCTCCATCTTTTTTGCCTTCAACAGTTATAGTTGTCGGTGTCCCTGGTCCAGTTAAAGACCTATTAGACACAAATAGATAAAAACTTTTTACAGTAATATCGGTTCCGTCCGTTGTAGTTATAGCGAAAGAACTTCCATCACCTGTGGTTGGTGTTCCGCTTGTATTATCTATAAACTTGTTATCCACACCTGTTCCATTCCATCCACCGGCACTAAAAAACTCAATGTCATAGGTCGTCTCCCCTGTTCCGTTTGTTATCGTAAAATTTTGTCCGTTATCAGTAAATGTAGTCGCTCCCGTTGTCTCAGACTCAAAATCTTCTGTAGACTGGGCAATAAGAAAGTTGCCATTCAAAAAGATTCCGAGCAATAAAAAAAATTGTAAGTAGTTTGTTTTCATAATAGATTTGGTTTTAATATTGTTTAAGATATAAATATAAATTCATTTAAACGATTTATACTCATATAAGTGAAGGTATCTTTTTCATAAGCACAGTTTCTAAAGTCACGTATATTTACATAAATAGCTCTAAATCCATACCATTAGTCCCACAAGAGCTTAATGACAAACTGTGCGCCAGCAAATTTTCAGAAACGTTGGCCAGAGTCTGTCGAAGGCTATGCGAAAACTAGCAATGACGCATAGCCATTGTTGCAGCCAGTTTTTTATTCTTTTTTTTGTTCAAATATTTTCTCAAACGCATCATAAACAGCAATATGTAAAGCGTCTCCGTGTGTTTTATCCTCTAAAAACTCGTAATACAAATTTGTATTCTCATTTTTGTCTTTTTTGAGCTTATCATACAACTCCTTTGCAATTCGTTCCATCACTTCTCCCTCTTTGCCAACAGCTATATAAATCGATTTTTTAGAATTATAAGTTTTAAGATTTTCGTCTAATAGTCTTTCATCATCCCACCATAAACTTGGGCTAACGATAATGTAATTGTCAAAGAGTTCAGGTTTTTTGAATAATATTTCTGTTGCCAATAACCCTCCCAATGATTGTCCTATAATTGTTTTCAATCCTGTTGTTCTAAATTCCGAATTTATAAAGGGTTGAAGTTCTTTTTCTAAAAATGAAATAAATTTATCAGATTTTCCTGATGTAGGAAATTCTTTTTGGTCAAGTTTGTTTTGAGAAGGGTAAGTGAAATCTCTTTTTCTATCCACATTTCCTATTCCAACAACGATTGATTCAGGAATCATATTTATCCAAGAAAAAGAACCAAATTGCACTATTCCAGAAATATGGATAAAATCCTCATCTTTTGAACCATCGAGTAAATATATTACTGGGTAAGTTTTTAAGCTGTCCCGTAAATAATTCAAAGGCAGATAAATATTCAAATCTCTTGTTTCGTTCAAAAGTTGAGATTTAATTTTTATTGTCTTACCAATCGCAAAGTCGACTTCCCCAATTTTGTCAATAGGCTCCTGACAATATGAAAAGTAAACAGTCAAAGGTAGAATTAGAATTAATATTATCTGTTTCATAGTTTTTTTTAAATTGGTTACAACGTTTTTATTTAATATTCATTTCAGAAATCATTTGTTTCTTCACCTTTGGATGTGCAATTACTGATTTCTGGAAATCCTCAAAATTTCCATAATTATTCGGTGAATCTTTAATTTGATCGTAAATGAACGATTTGTCAGTTTGAGGATAAATAATGATAGTTTCTCCAAATCGCAAATCAAAAAGTTTCATATTTAAAACTAAAGTTGAAAAACCATCTGGACTTGCTGAAAATACCCAATCAAATTCATTGTTTGTTACCTTAAATATTCCTTGGGCTGTTAAATAGGGATAATTTCGAGAATCAACCAATGTACTTTCTTTTGCATCCTTGTCATTTGTTAAAATCAGCAAAGTCAGTTTATCAATTATCTTTTCACTTTCTGGGTTTTCGTATTCTCCAATTCTAACACCTTTAAAAACAACAGAGTCCAATTCAATTACAAAAGGAATACTAGAAACAGCATAGTCATATTCAGCTACTGGAAAAGGTGATTTGTTAAGAGGATAACTCTTAAAAATTTCAGAATACTTATTATACGTCTCAATGTCTTGATTCAATAACTCTAAATCCCATTTGCTGCTGTCAAGATGTTCATTGGCCCTAATACTTAATTTCTCAATATTCCATTTATTTACTTCAGTATTCTTATCAAGTGAATTAAGTTTTTCTCTCTCCTGACAAGAAGAAAAAAGAAGTCCAAATATTATTGTTATCAGTATCTTTTGCATCATTTGTTAATGTTATCAACTTTATTGATATGAGACGATAAGCCAAGTTCGCACTTTTTAACCAAAAAGCCAATACGCAAAGTCAAGCATATTTACACAAATGGTTCCTAATCTATACCATTAATCCCACCATAGCTCGCATGCACCACCACGACCCCATTCTTTATCACCAAAAGTTGTAGAGACTCTTACACCTTTTACAAATGAAGTGATTTGTATGACGCTTATTGGTCGTGACTATGAGAAGTGCGGGTTTTCAAGCCACTTTCCTGTCCTTTTTCCAATCAGCTTGTTTAATGTACTTTATTTTATATCAGCACTTTCGCTCACATCACGTATAGCCAATGTTAGGATTGTGTTTTATTAATTTCAATTTTTTAAATCAAATATTTTATAGTTATTCCTAGTGTTAACCATACATAGCTTATAATAGCAAACCATTTCAATACTTTTTCAAGCAATGGACTTTTGGGTGCCATGTCTTTGTGGTGCATTACATCTTTTCCTTTATAGAATCCGAAATAGATTAAAACTCCCGATATAGCCAAAAAAACAAGATTTAAATAAAAGGTATAATCTATTTTAAAGTGCTCTTTTTCTGTTATGCTTGTTGAATTAGATTCAGGTATAAGGTCGAGCAAATTGAATCCATAATGCAATAGTAACGAAGCAAATACAAGCGAGGTAAATAACAGGAACAATATAAACAAAGACATTCTCCAGCCGTAGTATTTTGCGTTGATACGTAAAACAGGAAACACTACAAGGTCGCTAAATATAAAAGCCATTACTCCCGCAAAACTCACACCCTTTCCAAACAGTAAGGCTGCAAGTGGTATATTACCCATTGAACCAATGAAAGTTAGAAAAGCAGCTATAGGTCCAACAATAACGTGTTCAAGCAATGTTAAAAAATCAAACGATTCTTGACCATTACCTGTATTAATGAAAAGAGTTTGAAAGAATGAATCCGGAACAAAAGCAGCTACTATTCCTGCTATTGTGAATCCTACGGTTACATCTTTCCAAACCATTTTCCACTCCATAGCATACTGTTTTCCTACTTTTGCCCAATTCTTTGTGGATTTTATTTTTTCACTGAAACCGTTTTGGTCAAGGTCTTCTTTTTCCTCTGTGCTTTGTAGATTTTTTCGAGCTTTATTTATGAGTCGGTCGGGTTTAATAATACCAATGAGAAGCCAACTAAAGAGAATGAGTAATATACCGCCAACATATTCTCCCACAACAAACTGCCAACCTAAAAAGATCGAAATAATAATTCCAAGCTCAATGACGAGATTGGTCGAGGCCAGTAAAAAGGCTATTGAAGAAACAAAGCTTGCTCCTTTTTGAAATAACGATTTTGAAGTAGCTAGAGCAGAAAAACTACAAGAACTACTTATAAAACCAAAAAAAGTACCTAAAAGAACACTCTTTCCACTTTCGGTTCCCATTACTTCTTGCATTCGCTTTTCAGTAATGAAAACCTGTATCATTGAACTTATCGCATATCCCAGAATAAATGCCCATACAGCCATCCAAAAAAATCCTAAGGTGGTATATGCTGCTTCTCCCCATTTTTCCAAAAATTGATTCATTTGATTTTGCTTTATCCCTTAGTGGTTTTTCATGTGCACCAACGTTAAGATATAGTTCCATGTCAACAAACTATATCGCTTGATACTGAAACAAGTTCAGCCCTGGTAATTGAAGTTCGCACTTTTAAAACAAAAAACCAATAACCAAAGTCACGTAAATTTAAACAAATGACACTAAATCCATGTCATTTATCCCACCATGGCTCGCATGCACCAACACGACTCCATTGAGTATCACCAAAAGTTGCGGAGACGTAATGCTGTATTTAGAAATCATGCGATTTATATGACGCTTATCGTATTTGTGTATAAATAGTTGCTTGAATTGATAACGAAATAAAATAAATAAGAAATGATTTTTAATAACGAATTTAGATTAGACAACCCAGAAACAATAGGTGAAACAGATAAAATGTTTGACTTAACTAATTATTGTGAATGGCTAGAACAACAATTAATAGACGCTAGAAAGCAATTATCTATACACGTTGTTAGCCAACGAAGTGAACTGTTTGCCGAGCAAGATAGCAAAGACTTTATTTTATGGCAAAGGGATAGAGAAATAAGACGACTTGAAAACGGTAAATATAAATGGCGAGAATTTGAGTATAATAGAGAGTTTTTTTTAGAAAAGTACTTAGAGGACAGAAATAAGGCAAATTGTGGCTAACGTTAAGATATGGTTCCGTTTCAATGAACTATATCGATTGATAAGCGAAGTTAGTTTTTTAATTTTTGAAAATCAACGCTTTAAATATTAATCTTATTAATAATTAATCAACTATTTCACCTCATAAAAGTCTAATACACCATACTTGGTAAACTTTATTTGGTATGTTGTAGTCTTAAGGGATGTTCGGTTTTGTAGTTTCACTTCAACAATATATTCTTTGTTTTCTATATCTTCTTTTTCAGTATTAATTGTTAGATTAACACCTCTAACAGAAGAAGATCCTTTTGTTAATGCCAGCTTGCCTTCAATGTTCTTAAATGCTATTAAAGTGCTGGAGTATGTATTGGTTTCAATTTCTAAATTATAACTATTAACTTTTTCTCCTAAACCACTATAACTCCAAGAGTTTTTTCGTAAATACACATCAATTACATAGGTATATTTAGGTTTGAGCAGCTTTAATGGGTGTTTTAAGTTACTCTTATCAAAAACTACTTTTAGAAGCTCTTCATCATAGTTTCTTTTAAAATCCATTAAGGAATAGGTGTCATTAAAATCTGTTTCTTCTTTTTTTAGGATTAAACGTGTGGCATAAATTTTATCAGTTTTGGTGCTGTCAACCATATATATGTACTTTTTAGAGGCAGGCGTGTAGTCCTCTATTTCAAAAAGTTCTCCCTTAAAAAAATAGTCTAGATTTTTATTTTCTAAGGATTTATTTTTTCTGTTTTCTTGATAAATAGAATTAATGTCTCTGTATTTCATTTTATCTATTTCAGATTTTATAATTGATGGAGCAAAGGGTAAAAACATAACTAATGGAAAAATGAGAAAGTACCAACCATATGCCATGCCTTTGGATTTGTTTTTTACAACCATGGTCTCAGACCACTCATCATGAAATCCAACACCGTTTTCTGAGAAAGCAAAAGATAAC
>JASBSA010000116.1 GCA_030149175.1 Winogradskyella sp.
CTAGTAATGGAGAATTACCTAGCTACCCATTATCTCTTAGTTTTATTAGTTAGTTAGCATTTCTGAAATACTTCAGAGTTAAAGAGATAGTCGAAAAACGCTCACAGAAATGTGGGCGTTTTTGTTTGTTTAGAAAAAAAAATACTACTTACAGAAAATTACATTAGAGATTATGTGCTTTAATCTTAAGTTTGTCAATTGATAAATATGTGTAGCTGTTTTCGATATATCATCTTTTTTTGTTTTGGACTTTTGTCGCAAGCTCAAAACCCTGTTCTTCAACACATGTCTAATGTTTCAAGTCTCCCAGATGTGGAGTTTTATGATATTGCTGAAGACAAACAAAAAAATATTTGGTTAGCCGCAAACAAAGGATTATACCGTTATAACGGAAAGTCTTATCAGCATTTTAGCCACCCAAAACAAAAAGCAAATTCTCTTTTTCAATTAAAGTTTGACTCTAAAGGACAACTTTGGGCTAATAACGTATACGGACAATTGTTTTATGTTGAAAACAATGGCTTAAATCTATTTTATGATGCCAATAAATTAGTTAACGGACAATTGGCACATTATGAAATATTAGAAAACAGCATAAGATTATTTACTGTAATCGGAATTTTCGATATCGATAAAACCACCAAACAAGTTACGGAAGTGTTTAAAGGCATGTGTATATCTAATGTTAGAGACCACGAAAGTAATTACACTTTTATAATCAATGTTGAAGGTGAATTAAAGCGTCATCGATTATATAAATTCGAAAAGCAAAAAAGTACCAAAATACTAGAAATAACAAGTACCAATCGTATACAATCGCCAAAACTATTTACCTTTAAAAACACAGTTTTTTTAACACATAATAGTGCAAAAGGAAATGTGTTTTATGTGATTAATAAAACAGATAATACTTCAAAAAAAATATCAACACCTTTTCGATTACAAAACGAAATCATTTATAATATTTTAAATATTGAAAATCAATTTTGGTTTTTAACCAGTTCTGGCGTCTTTATTTATAACTTTAAAAACGAGCGTTTCACCTTTAACGAACAACTTTTTAGTACCGAATCTGTTACCGATGTTCAAATAGATTTTAACAATAATTATTGGTTTGCAACTCTAGATAACGGCGTATTTGTATCGCCTAATTTAAATATTCGTCGTGTTGAATTATTGAATATTAAGTCTAAAGTTACAGCTTCTTTAGCGTTACAAAACAATCATTTTGTATTGGGAACTAATGACGGTAAATTACTGTTTTATTACCAAAATCAACTTAAAAAAACACTACAATTACCTGGAAAAATGATAATTGGCAAGTTATATTTTGAGTCTGAAAAAAAGAAATTAATTGTAAGTGTTAATTCATCAGAGTCTTTTGTTGTCGATTTAAGAACTGATAAAATCACAGATGTAAAAAACCGATTTTCGGTTGCAAAAACATTTTCAAAAATTAATGATAGTATCCTGTTCTATGGTAATTACAGACAAGGTGTTGTGTATAAAAATCCGTTTGGTTTAAGCGATAAAAATAGTATTCGTTCCAGCCGTGTAAAGGTTTCAGCAGTTGTTGATAATACGCTGTTTGTGTCTTATATAGACGGACTTTACAAATACAATTGCCATACGTTTTCTTCAGAAGAAATCCAATTCAATGCTGCCAGTTTATTAGTAAATTCCATAGCAATTACAAACAAGACTATCTGGCTAGCAACGCAGCACAACGGATTACTTAGATACGAGCAAAATACATTACAACCTTCAGAAATAGAATTTCCTAAAAATCTTCAAATCAATACCATTTTATCTGATGGTTTGATGCTATGGATAGGAACTGATTCTGGATTGTTTCAATATCACACAAAAACGTACCAGCTTAAATCATTAAGCTCACAAGATGGCTTAAACAAAGCGATAAATAACCTTTTGGTGTTGCAAAATAAGTTGGTGGTGGTTTTGCCAAATGGCTTTTACACGTTGCCAAAAGAGAATGGGTTATTTAAAACTTTTAAAACTGCTAAGGTTAGGATAGAAGCAGTAACAATAAACGATCGTGACACTTTGGTTGCAAGCAGTTATAAGTTGCCACATGATTTTAATAAAATAGGGTTGAGATTCAATTCTAACGGATTTCAATCTAGCCATAATGTAAAATACCAATATCGTGTACAAGAGATAGATTCTAGTTGGAAACACATTCCTTTAAATACTCACATTGTTAACTTTAATAGCTTGTCAAGTGGTACTTATACTTTTGAATTGAAGGCGCAAAATGTTAGTGCTAAAAATCCTGTTTTTGCAACACCAATCACCTTTGTAATTGCAAAGCCATTTTGGGAAACCTATTGGTTTTTTGGACTAGTTTTAGCAGCAGTAATAGGCTTGGTTTGGCAGTATTTTAGATGGCGACTTAGACAAAAAGAAGCTCAGAGAATTGCCGAAATCGATAAAATATTAATCGACAAAAAAATAACCAATTTGAAGTTAGAAAATCTGCGATCTCAAATGAATCCGCACTTTATTTTCAATGCTTTAAATTCCATTCAAGACTATATTATTTCCAATGAAAAAGAGCTGGCAAGTTCATATTTAGTAAAGTTCAGCAGATTAATCAGAATGTATTTGGATTATAGTCAGCAAAACGAAATTACTTTAGAAGAAGAGCTAAATGCCTTAAAACTATATTTAGAATTAGAAAAAGTTAGATTTGAAGACGAGCTAACGTATAGTTTGAATGTAGATGAAAAACTAAATGTTAGGCAAATAAAAGTGCCTTCGTTATTCATTCAACCTTATGTAGAAAATGCATTGAAACATGGTTTATTACACAAATCTGATGAGCGATTATTAAATATTGAAGCTAAAGCAATTAATGAAAATACGCTTGTAATTACAGTAGAAGATAACGGAATTGGAAGACAGCAATCTGAAGCCTTAAAACGAAGTGATAAACCGCACAAACCCTTTGCTACCAAAGCAAATGAAGAACGAGTAAGGCTTTACAAAAACAAATTAAAACGAAATATTGATATAGAAATTATAGATTTATATAACTCTAATCAACAACCAGCCGGTACAAAGGTGGTTATAACCATGCCAATACAATAAATTATGAAGGCTATAATTATTGACGACGAAAAACGTGCAAGACATTTATTATCTAATTTAATAACAGATCATTGTCCAAGTATAAGTGAGATTTACGAAGCTTCAGACCTAAAACTAGGTGTAGATTTAATTAAAACAGAGCATCCAGATATCGTATTTTTAGATATTGAAATGCCAAATCAGTCAGGTTTAGATATTTTAGAATATTTCCCTAATCAAATTGATTTTAAAATCATTTTTGTTACAGCATATAACCAATATGCTATAGATGCCTTTAAACTTTCGGCAGTAGATTACTTACTAAAACCTGTAGATATAACAGAACTTAAAGAAGCAGTCTTAAAAGCAAAAGACGCTGTAGAAACCAATAATTTAAGCGAACAATTAAACAAATTAAGAGACTCTTTAAAGCAACTATCAATCGATAAAATAGCTTTAGAAATACCTAAAGGAATCCTCTTTGCTTCACATAATGATATTGTTTATTTTGAAGCAGATGGTATGTACACTAATGTGCAATTGGTAGAAGGGAAGCAAAAAACTATTTGCAAACCGTTAAAGCATTTTGTAGAGCAATTATCAAAAAATGCTATGTTTTTTAAATGTCATCGTTCTTATTTAATCAACTTAAAATATGTTGAAGAATTAGTGAAAGATGATGGTGATTATCTATTGATGAGTAATCAAAAACGTATTCCTATTTCTAAGTCAAAACGCGATCAGTTTTTAGAAGTTGTAAAAGAAACGTTTATGTAATTTTCATTTAGAAAGAAAATAGAGCTATTCAGAAAAAAGCAAATTGAAAACCTTAAATGTGGATGTTGTTTTGTAGTTGAAAATTAAAATAAATCTCAACTACAATGAAAAAAACATTACTCTTATTAACCTTTTTAGTGTTTGGTTTTACACAAGCACAAACCGTAGTTTATGTAGACATTGATGCTACAGGTAATAACGACGGTACAAGTTGGGCTAATGCCTACAATTCTTTACATGACGCGTTAAATAATACTAATACTGCAGGCGCAGAAGTATGGATTGCAGAAGGAACATATACACCTTCTAGTGCCTCAACACCATTTTTAAATCAATATGGACTTAATATTTATGGTGGTTTTGTGGGTACAGAAGTAACAAAAGCAGACAGAACTACAGATCCTTGGTTACATCCTGTTTATTTGTCCGGAGATATTAATGGCGACGATTTAATTGAAGTGCCAAGTGCTACGTCACCAAATAAATCAGATAATGCCAACCGTATTCTTCAAATAGAACCAACTACAATTGGAGGCACAACTACAGATCATGTCTTAGAAGAAATTATTATCGACAGAATAAACTTTGTAAATGGCTACGGAGGAAGCTCATTATATAGTCATCCAGCTACAGGATCTAACTTTACACAAAGACAAATAAAGCTAAGAAATTGTCGTTTCACCCGTAATTATGCAGCAACAAGACCAGCGTTTGATGTGTGGTCAAATGAGCCAGGACAAGGTGGCTTAACCACAGCTTTAAACACTTTTACTATGATTAATAGCATTGTAGATGAAAATGTGTCTTCAATTGGATACGCATTTGAGTTTAGAGGTTTGGCTGGTTATCTTGAAACAACCTTAGCAAATAATTTATTTATAGCTAATACGGTTACAGATGTTAATTCTTCAGGAAGTGTAGCGCGTTTTATTAGTAATGGTGCTAATAATATAAATGTTAATTTTGCAAGTAATACCCTAGCATTTAACCAAGAAGGAGCTTCTTATGGCGCTGATGGCGGAAGTTGTATTTATTTTCAAAGAGTTGTAAATAGCGGTGGAATTATTGGTAAGTGGTATAACAATATATATTATAGCAACCAAGGTACCGGTGAGTATGCGTTATCTAATAATTATAGTTTAGCATTTATTGATATTGCTAATACTAATGCAAGAGATTTTACAACGCCTACTTACGACCTTCCAAACTCAATTGTCTTAACAGAAAGCCCATTTACAGATGTTTTTACAGGAGACTTCACACCT
>JASBSA010000132.1 GCA_030149175.1 Winogradskyella sp.
CTAAAAGCTAATAATGAGTAAAATCACAGCGGCAATAACAGCTGTAGGAGGTTATCTACCGGACTACGTGCTTTCTAACAAGATTTTAGAAACCATGGTAGATACCAACGACGAATGGATTACAACGCGTACAGGTATTAAAGAGCGCAGAATCTTAAAGGACGAAGGCAAAGGAACTTCATTTTTAGCAATAAAAGCAGCCGAAGATTTAATTCAAAAAACCGGATTAGACCCAAAAGAAATAGATTTGGTTATTGTTTCTACAGCAACACCAGATATGAAAGCTGCTTCAACAGCAGCCTACACAGCAACTCAAATAGGAGCAGTAAATGCATTTTCTTACGATTTGGAAGCAGCATGTTCCAGTTTTCTTTTTGGAATGTCAACAGCAGCAGCTTACATAGAATCTGGTCGCTATAAAAAAATACTTCTTATAGGAGCTGATAAAAATTCATCATTTATCAACTATAAAGACAGGGCTACATGTATCATTTTTGGTGATGGAGCAGGAGCGGTATTGTTTGAGCCCAACGAAGAAGGATTGGGTTTACAAGATGAGTTATTAAGAAGTAATGGTGAAGGACGTGAGTTCTTACAAGCAACTTACGGCGGATCTTCTTACCCTATGACCCAAGAAGCTTTTGATGAAGGTAAACACTACGTATTTCAAGACGGAAGAACAGTATTTAAAAATGCTGTTTTTAATATGGCAGACGTAGCAGAACGAATTCTAAAAAGAAACAACTTAACAAATAACGACATTTCTTGGTTAGTTGCACATCAGGCAAACAAAAGAATTATTGATGCCACAGCACAACGCATTAACCTTGAAGAAGAAAAAGTAATGATGAATATAGAGAGGTATGGTAATACAACCTCTGCTACGCTCCCATTGCTACTTAATGATTATGAATCTCAACTCAAAAAGGGCGATAATTTAATATTTGCGGCCTTTGGAGGAGGATTTACATGGGGTTCTATCTATTACAAATGGGCTTACAATCCCAACTAAAAACTAACTAACAAAAACTATCTAAATATTATGGATTTAAAAGAAATTCAGAACTTAATCAAATTTGTAGCTAAGTCTGGTGCAAGCGAAGTTAAGTTAGAAATGGATGATGTTAAAATAACAATCAAAACGGGTTCAGATAGCGAAACAACAATTGTTCAACAAGTACCTGTTCAAGCAGCGGCACCTGTTGTTCAACAACAAGCTCCGGCTCCTGTTTCGGCTACGCCAGAAGCTCCAGCCGCATCTTCTCCTGCAAGTGACGACTCAAAATATATCACAGTTAAATCTCCAATAATAGGAACTTTCTATCGTAAGCCAGCTCCAGACAAACCTGTTTTTGTTGAGGTTGGAACAGATATTAAGGAAGGAGATGTTCTATGTGTTATTGAAGCGATGAAGCTATTCAATGAGATTGAGTCTGAAGTTTCTGGTAAGATTGTAAAAGTTTTAGTAGATGATTCATCTCCTGTAGAGTTTGACCAACCGTTATTTTTGGTTGATCCATCATAACAATTGAAAATTCCAATCCACTAATCCCAAACCAAATTATTTGGAATTTGGTGCTTGGAAATTGAATTTTTAAACCAAAAGTTATGTTCAAAAAGATACTTATTGCAAACAGAGGTGAAATAGCACTTCGTGTTATTAGAACCTGTAAGGAAATGGGTGTTAAAACCGTTGCGGTTTATTCAACCGCAGATGCAGATAGTCTTCATGTTAAGTTTGCTGACGAGGCCGTTTGTATAGGTCCGGCACCTAGTAGTGAATCTTACTTAAAAATTTCAAATATAATAGCTGCTGCAGAGATTACAAATGCAGATGCTATCCATCCAGGATACGGTTTCTTGTCTGAAAACGCCAAGTTTTCTAAGATATGTGAAGAACACGGCATCAAGTTTATTGGTGCATCTGAGGAAATGATAGCAAAAATGGGAGATAAAGCTACAGCAAAAGCAACTATGAAAGCTGCTGGTGTGCCTTGTGTTCCAGGTAGTGATGGGATTATTTCAGATTACGAAGAGTGTGTTGTGCTTGCAGAAGAAGTGGGCTACCCTGTAATGCTAAAAGCTACAGCAGGTGGTGGAGGTAAAGGGATGCGTGCTGTTTGGAAAAAAGAAGATTTAAAAGCCGCTTGGGATTCTGCAAGACAAGAGTCTAAAGCAGCCTTTGGTAATGATGATATGTATATGGAAAAGCTTATTGAAGAGCCAAGACATATCGAAATACAAATTGTCGGCGACTCTAGAGGTAAAGCCTGTCATTTATCAGAAAGAGATTGTTCTGTTCAAAGAAGACACCAAAAACTAACTGAAGAGGTGCCTTCACCGTTTATGACAGATAAGCTTAGAAGTAAAATGGGTAGAGCAGCTGTTAAAGCCGCTGAATATATTAAATACGAAGGTGCAGGCACAGTAGAGTTTTTAGTTGATAAACATAGAAACTTCTACTTTATGGAAATGAATACACGTATTCAGGTAGAACACCCAATTACAGAGCAAGTAATAGACTTTGATTTAATTAGAGAGCAAATTCTTGTTGCTGCAGGTGTACCAATTTCTGGAAAAAACTACACACCAAATCTACACTCTATTGAATGTAGAATTAACGCAGAAGACCCTTTTAATGACTTTAGACCATCGCCAGGAAAAATCACTACACTTCATGCACCAGGTGGTCACGGAGTGAGATTAGATACACACGTTTACGCAGGGTATAGCATTCCGCCAAATTATGACTCAATGATTGCCAAGTTAATTACAACTGCGCAAACCAGAGAGGAGGCAATCAATAAGATGAAGCGTGCGCTTGACGAGTTCGTAATTGAAGGTATAAAAACCACGATTCCTTTCCATAGGCAATTAATGGAGCATCCAGATTATTTAGCAGGAAATTACACTACTAAATTTATGGAGGACTTCAAAATTAAGAAAGAAGAAGATTAGTAAAAGGCGACCAAATGGTCGCTTTTTTATTACACAGAACTCTATAAAACTTTAGATGAATTCTGAAATAGCATAAGTTATTTGTGTATGCGCTAAAGAAAGAAGCTTTTTTTTGTGAAGTTTTCAAACAAACAATACCTTTGTTAACAAAACAAAAATTGCTATAAGATGAAAAAGTATTACCCAAAACCCTATTTAAACCTGTTATGGGTTTTATTTTTTGTGCCATTAGGAAATGCGCAGAATAGCGAAAAGATTTGGTCAATCCATAAAAAACAAATTGAAAAAGAAGAGGTAATTTTTTATAAGTCTAAACCGAAACATTCTACATTAATAGACATTAATGTAGAGGCCCTAAAGCAACAGTTGGTTAATGTACCTCAACGCCAGTTTTCGACCAAAGGCAAAGGTATAATAGTGCAGTTTCCAAATCACAAAGGAGAGACAGAATCGTATCTAGTACAAGAAGCTTCGGTGATGGAGTATGAGTTACAGGTACAATTTCCCGAAATACAATCTTTTGTGGGAAAGGGGATAGACAATCCCACTGCTATTATGAGATTTAGCATATCACCGCAAAAAGGCTTTAGCGGTATGGTACTATCTAATGAAAAAACCGTTTTTATTGAGCCTTATACTGAAGACTTAAAAACATATATAGCTTTTATAAACTCTAATGAAGATGGACCAAGAGAGAGTTTTGTTTGTGAAACAGAATATGACCCTGTTGATTTTAAAATATCTGATAAAGATTTAGTAAGACTTAAGAACGCTAACGACGGCACATTAAGGACATACCGATTGGCTTTAGCATGTACTGCCGAGTATGGGCAGTTTCATGGCGGTACAGTGGCTAGTGTATTGGCAGCAATGAATGTAACCATGAATAGAGTAAATGGTATTTACGAAAGAGACTTAGGACTAACTATGTTTATAGTGGCCAATAACCAAGATATTATTTTTTTAGAAGACACAGTAGATAATCCAGACCCTTACACAAATAACAATGGAAGCATAATGCTTGGACAAAATCAAACAACATGTGACAACATCATTGGGCCTGCTAATTATGATATTGGACATGTTTTTAGCACAGGTGGTGGAGGTATTGCACAATTGCGCTCACCTTGTACAGTAAATAAAGCTAGAGGTGTAACTGGGTTGCCTTCTCCTGTTGGTGATGCCTTTGATGTAGATTATGTAGCTCATGAAATGGGTCATCAATTTGGAGGTAATCATACACAAAATAATAACTGTCAGAGATCTAGTGTGTCAGTAGAGCCAGGAAGTGCCTCAACCATTATGGGATATGCAGGTATATGTGCACCCAATATTCAAAACAATAGTGATGACTATTTTCATGGGGAAAACATAAAAGAAATGTGGGCTAATATATCATCTGGCCCAAGTAGTACCTGCTTCGCTAGCAGTTCAACTAGCAATGTTGCGCCTATAGCAGATGCAGGCGCAGATTATACTATTCCTGTGTCTACGGCATTTGTTCTGAGAGGCTCTGCAACCGACGCAGACACGACTTCTGGTTTAACCTATTGTTGGGAGCAAACCGATGCAACACCAGCAACAATGCCACCACAGCCGACCAATTCAGAAGGGCCTTTGTTTAGATCTTTAGATCCATCTACCTCACCAGACAGATATATGCCAACATTAAATACGGTTTTGTCAGGTTCCCTATCTTCTACATGGGAGGTTGTACCTTCAGTTGGTAGAGCCATGAATTTTTCACTTACTGTAAGAGATAATGAAGCTGGTGGTGCGGCCACGGATTCTGATGAAATGACAGTAACTGTTCAAATTTTTTCAACACCTTTTACGGTAAATACTATTTCATCGTGGCCAGCAGCTTCGACACAAGAAGTCACCTGGGTGGTTGGGGAATCAAATTCACTTCCAATTAATTGCCAAACTGTAAATATTTTGTTTACTACCAACGGAGGACTATCATTTACAACTTTGGCTTCTGGAGTTCCTAATATAGGTACGGCCATGATTACAGTACCTAATATTGCTAATACAGCTAATGCAAGGGTTCTTGTTGAAGCTGCCGATAATATCTTCTATGCGGTTTCAAATACATTTTCTATTACAGATCCGTTATCAATTGACGAATTTGAATTAGAAGACCTAAGTATTTATCCAAATCCAAGCAATGGCTCTTTTACCATTGGATTTGACTCAAAATCAGGTGAAGATATCAATATTGAAGTTTATGATATTAGAGGAAGAGCAATATTCACAAAATCTTTTAATAGCACCAATAGATTTAATGAACAAGTTCAATTAAATACTGCGCAATCTGGTGTATATTTATTACATATTTCTGATGGACCTTTCAAGGTCACAAAAAAGATTGTTTTAGAGTAGTTTTAAATGATTAAATATAAAGCACCTCAATGTGAGGAGGTTTTTTTACTAATGAATTTATCGTATTGGGAAATTAAAACATGGTTTTCAGAAGTAGATTTCACTATCATAGGCAGTGGAATAGTTGGTCTTAGTGCGGCGTTATATTTAAAAAAGAGATTTTCAAATGCTAAAATTTTAGTATTAGAAAAAGGGTTTCTACCACAAGGGGCAAGCACTAAAAATGCAGGCTTTGCCTGTTTTGGAAGCCTAAGCGAAATCATTGACGACCTTAACACGCATACTGAAGACGATGTGCTTAACCTCATCAAAAAACGTGTAAATGGTTTGCATTTACTTAGGGAGACTTTAGGAGATGAAGCTATCAATTACCAAAATTTAGGCGGCTATGAATTATTCACCAAAAATAATGAAGCACTTTATGACCTTTGCCAAGAAAAACAGCAATACATCAATAAACTTTTAAAACCTATTTTTAAAACTGATGTCTTCAGTTTTAAAGGGAATAATTTCAACTTTAAAAATATTCAGCCAAAATATGCTTTCAATAAGTTTGAAGGGCAAATAGACACAGGTAAAATGATGGAAGCCCTCCTTCAAAAAGCCTCTAGCCTAGGCATAAAAATTATTAATAATTGTACAGTAGAAGCTTTTATTGAGGATAGAAATTCAGTGAAAGTTAAAACAAACCTCGTTGAGTTTTCCACATCTAAACTTTTAATAGCGACCAATGGATTTGCTTCTGGCTTGATTAATGAACCTGTAAAACCCGCACGAGCACAAGTTCTAATAACAAAACCGATAGACGATTTACATATTAAAGGAACGTTTCATTTAGATAGAGGGTATTATTATTTTAGGAATATAAATAATAGAATTCTCTTTGGTGGTGGGCGAAACCTTGACTTTAGAGCCGAAGAAACAACTAAGTTTGAACAGACCGAGCTGATTCAAAACAAATTAGAAGAACTTTTAAGTACCACAATTTTACCCGATATAAATTTTGAAATTGATAACCGATGGTCAGGAATTATGGGTGTTGGCACACAGAAAAAAGCTATTGTTAAACCAATTAGCAATAATGTCTTTTGCGGTATAAGACTTGGCGGCATGGGTGTTGCTATTGGAAGTAGTGTAGGAAAGGATTTAGCAGACTTGATAGCATGAATATAAAAGAAGAATTGTATAATAAATGTTATGAGGCTTTACAATTACGCCTATCGATAATTACCAGAAACATTGCAGACTTAGAAAACGCATTGCAATCTGAAACTAAGAGTAGTGCAGGAGATAAGCACGAAACAGGAAGAGCAATGGTGCAATTAGAGCGTGAAAAGGCTGGTAAGCAATTGGCAGAGCTACAAAAAAGTATGGGGTTACTTCAAAAAATAGAGTATTCTTCAAGGTACAAAAGCGTAGCATTAGGAAGTATAGTATATACTTCTGAGCATAATTATTTTATTAGTATTAGCGAAGGTGAACTAAAACTAGGGGATAACGTGTTTTATGCCATTTCACCTCAATCTCCAATTGCTAAATTATTGTTAGGAAAGACAGAAGGCGATGCTATAATCTTTAGAAACAGTAACTTTGTAATATCAAAAGTGATTTAACAAATCGTGAGATTTAGACCCTTTTTTGATTAATGGCAAAACTTAAAACGTCTATAGAGACTCTAATTAAATTTAGAGTTACAATACTTTTACTCATAGCTGTCTTAATGGGCTTGGCTGGATACCAAACTGTCAACAAACTCAAAATAGACAACTCTTTAACCATCTGGTTTTTAGAAGACGACCCAAGTTATCAAGGATATATAGATTATCAGGAAAAATTCGGTTCTGATGAAATCTACGTGGCTATGTTTCCAGTAGACAATGTGTTTTCAGAAGAAGAAAATAAAAACCTAAAGGCCCTAACAGCAGACATTGAAAGCCTGCCATATGTAAAAACCTCGTTTAGTTTAGCTAAGGCCAAATATCCATTGTACGCTAATAATAGTATTCGATTTTCGGACCTATATAATCCTAAAAGGAGCGAAAAAGGTCTAAAAAGCTTATTTGCTAAGTTACCTAACTTAACTTCTCAACTAATTTCAGAAGATTACAATAATCTGTTTTTCTATGTTCAACTCAATCCAACACCAACAATAGAAACAAAGCGCAAAGCTATTCTAGGGGAAATAACGGCAACGATAGAGCAACACTTTACAAGTTATCACCTTACAGGGCCACCAGTGTTAAATGAAGCTTACAGCAAAGGCATTTATAAAGAAAGTCTTCTATTTGGCGTGCTTACCGTTTTAGTAATTACCGTTTTACTTCTGTTTTTACTTCCAAACAAACGTTACCTTTTAATATCCTTATTATCAGTAGCTGTCCCTGTAAGTTTGTTATTTGGTATCATCTCCTCAATGGGGTTTGCTCTAAATATGATCTCTATGCTTATTCCAACCATACTTATGGTTTATAGTGTTAGTGATGCTGTACATATTATTAACATCTATCATAAAGAAGGGATCAAAAATAAAAACCTCAGTAGAATAGACCTTCTGTCCATTACAGTTAGAAGGAGTTTTACCCCATGTTTTTATACCACACTAACAACATTTGTAGGTTACTTTGCTTTGTTTTTGTCACCATTGCCAGCCTTTAAGAATATGGGTATTTTAACCTGTTTGGGTTTACTTTTAAGTTTCATTTTGGTATACGTTATTACCATTATTGGTTTTAGTTTTATGTCTCTTAATTTTGAAAAGGTAAAGCCAGTTTTAGCACTTAAAACGTTTAGTCAAACAAAATTTATTAGTTGGCTAAACACATTTACATGGCGATATAAACGAGGAATCATTGTAGGGTTCTCTATAGTACTATTGGTAGGCTTGTATGCAGTTACTAAAGTGAAAATAGATACAAGATCGCTTGATTTACTTGCCGAGGGTAAAGCCAAAGAAGACTTAAGAATTGTTGAAAAGCAATTAAAAGGAAGCTCTAGGTTACAACTGAATGTTTCCACCAAGGACGGCTCAACAATTTTGAGTCGTGATGCTATGCTACAGCTTGAAAATTTTCAGAATAAACTTGAGGAAAACCCATTAATTATTGCACCAGTTTCTGTTATTGATATTAAATCGTTTTTAGAGAAACGGTCGCCAATATTGTTTCAGAGTAATATTTCTGAAGAACAAATAAAGACTACATTATCAAAAGTAGATAACACAGACAACAGTTTTTTTAAGTTGTTTTCTAAAGATTTTTCTACAGCAGGAATAACGCTTAGTCTACCAGAGATGACAACTTCAGAATTAGAGAAAATACTTGAAGATATAGAACGAGATTTTGAAGCAAGTTTTAAAGCTGAAGATTATGATTTAAAGATAAATGGCTTTGCGGTAGTTTTTGCACAGCTTAACAAGTTTATATTAGAAACCCAGTTTAAATCGTTTTTTGCAGCATTTTTTGTGGCATTTTTATGCTTACTTATATTTATTAGAAGCATAAGAACTACCCTTTTGGTTTTGATACCTAATGTTCTACCCCTTGCCATATTGGCAATAGCTATGAGTTTATTAGATATACCTCTAGATGTTTCAACAGCTATGATTACGCCTATAATGCTTGGTATAGCTATGGATGATACGATACATTTGGTTTATAAATACAGAAGAAGCAAATTGGTGTCTGAAACACCAAAAGAAAGAATGGATAACGCCATGCATTATACAGGTAACGCATTAATTTCTACGACCATAGCATTAGTAGGAGGTTTTTTAATCATTGCTTCTAGCGCCACTCCTTCCGTAAGCGATTTCGGTATTTTATGTGCGGTAACAGTAGCTATAGCCTTAATTACTGATATTTTTTATTTGCCAGCACTATTAAAGCAGCTTGACAGGTAATTTATTTCAACAAGGTAAAATATATTATGTCTCCTTTATGTAGTGAATTGTGGTGGGAAATAAATATATGCTGATTGTTGTATAATACTTCAACCAACCAAGAGTTACCATCAAAATATGATTGTTTTACAGTGGCTTTTAAATCTGAATCATCAACAATTTTAAGTTCATGGGTATAATATATTTTGTTGTTAATGACATTAAACTCTTCAAAGAAAGAAGCAATTAAGGGAAGTTTTGGGGCTTTATAAAGGTTTTGAGGTTTATCCTTAGCAATGATTGTTTTGTTATTCAGCACCATCATTTCGTCTGCAAAACCAAGAACATCGTTTTTATCGTGCGTTGCCACTAAACAAGAAATACTATTGTTTTTTAGATACCTAAAGATACTACGCCTTAAACTTTGTTTTTTAAAATTATCAATGTGACTGAAAGGCTCATCTAACAAAATAATTTCAGGTTGTTTTGCCAATGCCCTGGCTAGAGCAACTCTTTGTTTTTGACCACCAGACAAGGTTTTTACTTTTACATTTGCAAACGCTTCAAGCTCTACAACTTTAAGAAGTTCGTTTGTGCGTTTTTGTTTTTCTTCAGGATAGAAACGAGACAAATACTTACCGATATTATTTTCAACTGTAGTGTAAGGCATTAAGTCAAATTCTTGAGTGACATACTTCATAAAATCGTAGCCTACTACCAAATTGTTTTTGGGGCCAAGAATTTCAGTATTCTTCCAAAATATTTGCCCTTGCTCTAAGTCGTATTCACCAAAAATAAGTTTAAGAAGGGTACTTTTTCCTGATCCACTTTCGCCAATAATAGCAATATTTTCACCCGACTTAATGGTAAAGTTAATATCCTTTAAGATATACTTTTTGGTATAACCAAAACTTAGATGTTTAACTTGAAGCATATAACAAAAATACCATAAAAAAGCCGCTTTAGATTAAAGCGGCTTTCTCTATTTCATAAAGTGATATTTATTTTTTAACAAACTTTCTTGTTATGCTTCTGCCATCAGATTCAATTCTTAAGAAGTAAACACCGCCCTGAAGGCTTGAAACATCCAGTTCGTTATTTGTTATCATTTGGTTGAAAACACGTTTTCCAGTAACATCAAAAATAGTAGCAATTTTTTCAGTTAAAACAGCCGACGTTTTAATTTTCAAAATATCATAAACAGGATTAGGGTAGATTGAAATTGTGGAAAAAGTTTCGTCCTCTATACTCAAAGGCGCTGAACCTTCAACAAGGACGTGCGATTCGTTAATACTTGGGTTTTCAAAAACATCAACAATACCAGAAGGCCAGTAAACTCTAATTTCAGTAATTGAAGTTTCAGCCCCAAGACCAAAGTGTACGTTCAATGAACTCATAAACTCAAAGCCCTCTCCACTTCTTACATCTCTAATTTGAGTTCCTGAAGGGGTGACCAATTCTATACGTGCACCAATACCATTTCTGTTACTATAATTTGGTGTTACATGTGCCATTCCGACAGGGTTTATTTTAACCCAGTTATTACTATTACCCTGGTTATAATACCTAATGCCATTATAGTAAGCATCAATGAAGCCATCATTGTTTAAATCACCAAAACTACCATTCTTATAGTTAATCTGCTGATCGTCAGCATCCTCAAACGTCATATCTCCTTTTCCGTACATTATAGAGCCGTTACTTATAATATCAAGATAGCCGTCATTATCAATGTCGTGTACAGAGCTTTCCCATCCGGTTGGCGCAACAATACCTGCTCCAGCTGTTACGTCAGTAAAAATATAGTCGTTATTAGGATTTCCATCATCTGAAAAACCACTGTTTTCCATTAGTTTATGAGTCCCTGAACTTGCGCCAACAAATACATCCATATCTCCATCATTATCAAAATCTCCCCAAGCAGAAGACCATGTTTGCATAGGGTCCGCTAGGCCTAGTATAGCAGCATTTTCAGTATAAGTTCCATCACCATTGTTTGTAACCATTATATTGGTTCTTCTTTCAACAGCGCCACCACATTTAGCTATAAATAAATCGATATTTCTATCGTTGTTATAATCTATCCAGATAGAGCCATAATCACCACCTGAGGGATAATTACCAAGCGAATAAGGTGCGCCAGGCGTCACATCAGATTGATAAAAGGTAAAGTTACCAGTACCATCATTTATAAAGTAAACATTAGGTTCTACATCATGACAGACAAAGGCGTCAAGGTTACCATCATTATTTATATCAACAAAGTTAGAGCGTTGAGAGAATACGTATTGTGATGTGGATTGCTTAGTAAAACTTGTACCATCAGTACTCGCTTGCATAAATGTTACGCCACTACCGGCACCATAAAGTAAGTCTGTTTTTCCATTAGCGTCAAAGTCTGCAGCCGCCATACTCCAACTTGGCAGATAATCAGCATTAGGAGTTGTAATATTCATGTTAGTAAATGAGCCATCGGTATTTTGCTCTTGTATATTAATGTTTGTTGCAGAAACACCAACAATGTCATCTAAAAAGTCACCATTCATATCAACAACTGCCAAGTCATAACCATTAACAGTTATGGGTTGCTGAGAGAAGTTAATTCTTGATGGTGCTTGTGTTGTAAATGTAAAAGGACCTGAGAAATCTGATGTTTCGCCAGTACAGTTAGATTGAACATAAAAATCATAGCTAGTACCAGATGACAAACCATTTAAATTATAATTTGTGGCAGTAAGGTTGTTTACAACATTTCCTGATCCAAGCGTAAATCCAGAAGCTCCCCATTCAATATTCCACGAGTTTGCTATACCATTTTCTACCCAACTCAGAATAGCTGAGTCTAGGGATATGGAAGTTGCATTTAGACTGCTAGGGTCTGGACAACTTGCTCCCTCTTCTATACATACATCAGCGGTTCCACTTTGCTGATCTCTCCAGATTACTGCGTAATAGGTAGCTCCAGGTGTTAAACCTCCAATAAGACCAGATGTGTCTCCTGCGTTAAATTCATTGTTAATACATGTAGATACAGAAGCGCCTCCACAAGAGTCATATACTTCTAAACCAATATTATTTGCAGCGCCACTAAAATTAAAGACTACTGAACCAATAGTAGGTGCAGTAAAACTAACAAAATAGCCATAGTTGCCTACAGCATCACAACTTGGGTTTTCATTAGAAGCATCGATATCAATTGCCGTACTAAAGTCAAAAGTCATTGGTGCTACTGTACTACAGTCCTCTTCTACAGTCATACTGATTGCAGAATCACACGCTACACCAGAAGGCGAGGCTGTTCCAAAACCCACAGGCCCAACAAAATTTGATACGTTACTAGCTCCGCCACAATCAGATTGTATGTAAAATTCATAATCTGTGTTAGCTGTTAAACCTGTTAATGTGAAAGGATTTGATGAGGCTGTAATAAAATTTCCTGTTCCTGGCGTAAAGCCCACAGGACCCCATTCAATATTCCATGTTGTTGCAACTCCGATTTCTGTCCAGATTAAATCTGCTGAAGTCTGCCCAATGTTAACTACATCTAGGTTTATAGGGTCTAGACAAGTAGTTGAAGGGTCTAAAGAAGTAATTGTTGGAGACGTTAAACACCAGCCCCATTGCCAACCATTTTGATCGTCATAATTAATACGATATCTGAAACCAGATAACTGTGTGGCTGTAAATCCTGTTATGTCAAGCACACCTGTTGTATAAGACTCTGTATTAGAACATGTTTCATAATCAGAACCAGTAGAATTACCAGTAAAAGTCCACAAGGTATACCAAGTTGCTGCATCAGCATCATAAGCCTCTATCGATATGACATCGTTTCCTAAAGGCCTATAAACATAATCACCGCTAATAATGATCCAATTTTCGCCAGCTGAACTTGCTGAAGTTAGATCTATTACAGGTGAGGTTGCTTGGATAGTGTCGTCAGAGCTTGATCCTGCAGCATCATCATCGAAGGTGAATGTTGAACCAGTTGTTGTGGGGTTAGATAAAAGCCCTGTAGCGGTATATGTTCCTGTTAATGACCAATTACTGTTTGGCCAATTAGCATTCTCATTTAATAGTTGAGCATTGCCCAAGCTAAGGGTGAAAATTGCAATGAGTAAAAGTGTAATTTTTTTCATGTTTTTTGATGTTATTCACAATTGTCTAAGGAGTTTATCCATTCTTCTATGAGGTTAATGCCTTCTTCGTGGTTGGTTGTTCTTCCTAATAAAGGCATTCTAAATGATTCATCAGTAGTACTTATTCTGTAATAAAGTATGGATAAGTCGGTATCATTGGGCTTCACAATATAAGAATTTGGAATGAATTGAGTTTCAGGCTCTACACATACTCCTAAATTTGCAGGGTCTTCTGTTAAATGAAAAGCAAATCTCATGGGTCTATAATTACAATGACCACCGTCAGAGTGGCAATGTGCACAATTTATATCCAAATAAGAACGCACTCTTATTTCGAGTGTCTGTGAAGAGTCATCCCAAGCAACAGATGAGTTTATGTCGTCCGGCATATCAGAATTTAGATAACCAAACTCTACAAGCCTGCGCAACTGGTTTGCAGAACCATCAATATAATCATAATCTTTGTTTAAGTTTTGTGGCTTTAAACCTATGGGGGTTGGGTCGTCTAATTGATTATGGCATGTAAAACATTCTGCCCTAGAAGGTATTCTATAATCAGTACTTCTTATGCTTTCTCCTTCTAACCAACTTAGGTTAACAATACTGCCTGAGTTTGTAAAAAAAGCTTCTGTTTGTTCTTCATTCCAAACATAATTTGCAAAATCCCACTCGGTTTCCTTTTTGTACATAAGGCGTGTCTCGATAATTTTTGTAGAATTATTGGGCTGTACGTTATTGTAATAAAAGTTTTTTATAATAACACTTCCGGTTGGAAAATCTAGGGGAGAATAATCATTTATGTAATTTGCTTTAACTCCATTTGGCATCCATATAAAACGTTTTTTCTTTGCGTAATCTGTAAACAAGGGTGTAATAAGATCATAGGGAACAACGCCAAAAGTAGGGTTGAGACTGTTTAAATCCCCTTGAAAGAAGTTGTAAGAAGATAAGGTTTCATGTGGTGTGTCGCCTTCAAACATATTTACAACTGATAAGGATGTTATTGACAATGATATGTTCTCGGTTGAACAGTTATCAGAAACATCACATATAGTGTATTGAATTGAATCTTGGCCAATAGTATTTGTGTTTGCTGTGTAAACAACATAATCATCACTTATGTTTTCAGGTGTATTATTGTTGTTTATTACTGCTACACCCAAAGATGGTTGACTTATAGATAGTGTGCCAGATTGGGGAATGTTAGAATCATTATTGAATATAAATATTTCAACTTGAGAGTTTTGCTCCAGAAACACTTCATCTGGGTTAGTTTCAAGAGGTAAAGGTGTTATGCTGTCATCTGATTCGGTACAAGACGACACTAACAAGATGGTTGAAAAGAACAGTCTCAGAATGTATTTCTTTTTCATTTAACAACAATAGCGTATTATTATAACAGTTACAATAGAAAAAACCCTACTTTTTTAACAAAAATAGGGTTAAATCTAAGATTTTTTAATTAAATCGTTTATAATCAAATAAAAAAGATAAACAACTTTTAAAATATTTAAATTAAAAACACATGAAAATTAGCCTTTTACCTTTTCTTTAGTTTTACTTGGCAACACATCAAAACCCATATTATAGAGGGTGAATCCAAAGATATCAGCATATTGTTCAATCGTTTTACTAACAGGGGTTCCAGCACCATGACCAGCATCAGTTTCAATTCTTATCAATGTTGGGTTATTACCAGTTTGTTTGCTTTGTAGCTCAGCAGCAAATTTAAAACTATGTGCAGGCACAACTCTATCATCATGGTCTCCTGTGGTTACTAGAGTTGCAGGATATTCAACGCCATCTTTTACATTATGTACAGGAGAATACCCTTTTAAGTACTCAAACATTTCTTTACTATCTTCGGCTGTACCGTAATCGTAGGCCCAACCCGCACCGGCTGTAAATGTGTGATAACGAAGCATATCTAAAACTCCAACAGCAGGTAAGGCCACTTTCATTAAATCTGGTCTTTGTGTCATCGTTGCACCAACCAATAATCCTCCATTAGAGCCTCCTCTTATAGCTAAGTAATCTGATGAGGTGTATTTTTCTGAAATTAAATATTCTGCTGCAGCTATAAAGTCGTCAAAAACATTTTGTTTTTTCATTTGAGTACCTGCATTATGCCATTTTTTCCCGTATTCACCTCCACCACGTAAATTAGCAACAGCATATATACCGCCTTGTTCCATCCAAACCGCATTGGTAATGCTAAAACTAGGAGTTAGAGAAATATTAAAACCACCATAACCATATAAAATGGTTGGATTTTTACCGTTAAGTTCTAGCCCTTTTTTATGAGTGATTATCATTGGAATTTTTGTACCATCTTTAGAGGTATAAAACACTTGTTTGCTCTCGTAGTTTTCAGGATTGAAATCTATCTCTGGTTTACGATATAACTCAGATGTTCCTTTCTCTATATCATATTTGTAAATACTACCTGGAGTTACATAGTTTGTAAAAGAGTAATACAATTCTTTTTCTTCTTTTTTAGCACCAAATCCACCTGCGCTACCAACACCTGGTAGTTTAACCTCTCTTACTAGATTTCCATCGTAATCGTATTGTAAAACTTTAGAAACGGCATCTACCATATATTCTGCAAAGAAGTATCCTCCACCTGTAGATGGACTAAGTACATTTTCGGTTTCTGGAATAAAGTCTTCCCAATTTTCTGGTTTTGGGTCTGATGCATCTACTGTAACAACTTTTTGGTTAGGAGCATTAAGATTTGTCATAATATAGAGCTTTGAGCCCACATTTTCTATGATATTAGAGTCTGAGTCTGTGTGGCCTAAAATTTCAACAAAAGGTGCGTTTGGTTTGGTAAGGTCTTTTATATAAAGTTTATTTCCAGAGGTAGAAACTCTTGGTGTAATAATTAGATAACGATCATCTTCTGTAACTCCACCGTAGATATAACGGTGTTTTTCTTCAGGCGTGCCGCCATATATTAATTGATCTTCAGATTGTTTGGTGCCTAATTTGTGATAATATACTTTGTGCTGGTCTGTTTTGGCAGAAAGCTCACTTCCTTTTGGCTTATCATAACTAGAGTAATAGAAACCTTCGTTTTTATACCAAGACATACCACTAAACTTAATATCCACTAAGGTATCTTCAACAATTTCTTTGGTTTCAGCATTCATTATTAAGATTTTTCTCCAGTCGCTACCACCTTCAGAAATTGAATATGCCAATGTTTTCCCATCTTTAGAAAAACTTAAACCACCTAATGATATTGTACCATCTTCTTTAAAGGTATTTGGATCTAAAAACACCTCAGCTGTTTCAGGGTCTGCATCATTTTTATATCTATAGATAACATATTGGTTTTGCAGCCCATCATTTTTATAAAAATACGTATAATCTCCTTCCTTAAATGGTGAACCAATTTTTTCGTAATTCCAAAGTTTAGTTAGGCGTTCCTTTAGCTCTTTTCTATATGGAATATTATCTAAGTAGCCAAAGGTAGTTTGATTTTGAGATTTTACCCAAGCTTCCGTTTCATCACTTCTGTCATCTTCTAGCCAGCGGTAAGGATCTTGGACATCTTCACCAAAGTAATTATCAACAGTATCAACTCTTTTGGTTTCGGGATAGTTTACGGTTATGGGTTTCACTTTTTCAGATTCGTTTTTACAGGATGCAAAAATACTTAGTAATGCGGTAATTAGAAGTAATTTTTTCATATTTGATTTTTGTGTTAAACCTCAATATAGGGTCAAATTACTAACTTTTTTGAGGTGTTTTTAGACGTAAATAATCTTCTAACATTTCGTTAGAGAATGAGATGAAAGATACAAAATTTACTGTTAGTCCAAAAAACTTATAAAGAGACTAAACGAGATTATTTTTTACAAGATACTCTGCAATTTGAATAGTGTTTGTAGCAGCGCCTTTTCTAAGATTATCACTGACAACCCATAGATTTAATGTGTTGGGTTGAGAGCCATCTCGTCTTATTCTGCCCACAAAAACATCATCTTTCCCGTTGGCATACATTGGCATTGGATAGACATTAACATCTAAGTTGTCTTGCACAGTAACACCATCTGTATCATTAAGAATTTGTCTTACTTCGGTTAAATCAAAGTCATTTTCAAACTCTACATTTACAGCCTCACTATGTCCACCTGCTGTTGGTATTCTTACTGCTGTTGCGGTTACTGCAATAGTTTTATTGTCGAGAATTTTTTGTGTCTCTCTAACCAATTTCATCTCTTCTTTTGTATAGCCGTTCTCTTCAAAAACATCGCAATGCGGAATGGCATTTTTATGAATTGGGTAATGGTAAGCCATCTCTCCTTTTTTACCCGCAATTTCGTTTTCCAACTGTTCAACAGCTTTAACACCTGTGCCAGAAACCGACTGATAGGTAGACACAACGATACGTTTTATTTTGTATTTACGATGGAGTGGAGCTAATGCCATAACCATCTGTATGGTAGAACAATTTGGATTGGCAATAATTTTGTCTTCTTTGGTTAATTGACCAGCATTAATTTCAGGAACAACAAGTTTTTTAGACAAATCCATTCTCCATGCCGAAGAATTATCAATAACTGTGGTGCCTACTTCTGCAAATTTTGGAGCCCATTCTAAAGATGTGCTTCCTCCGGCTGAAAAAAGAGCTATATCTGGACGTTTTTCAATAGCTGTAGGAATACCAATCACTTTATGCTGTTTCCCTTTAAACTCTATTGTTTTGCCAACAGAATGCTCTGATGCGACCAAAAGGAGTTCGTCTATTGGAAAGTTACGTTCTTCTAGAACCTTTAGCATAACACTACCCACTAAGCCAGTTGCCCCTACTACAGCTATTTTCATTTTAAATGTTTTAAATAATATCGCGCAAAATTACACAAAAAAAAGACCTTAAGTTCAATTAAATAAGCCCTTTTAACAACTAAAAAACAGAATGTTAATTATTTAACTGTATTGTGTTTTGGGACAAGAAAAACCCAGACTCTGGGTCTGGGTTTGGTTAATAAAATATAGTGTAGCGGTAAGCTAAAACTTATTTCTTTAAAGAATCTCTGATTTCCATTAATAAATCGATTTCAGATGGTCCTGCTGGCGCTTCTGGCGCAGGCTCTTCTTTCTTCTTCATTTTGTTAACACCTTTTACAACCATAAACATTACAAATGCAACGATTATAAAGTCTATAACGTTAGTTAAAAACATTCCATATTCTAACCATACTTCTCCTACCATTTCTCCTGCGTCGTTTAGTTCCCCGTCTTTTAACTTGTGTCTTAGAGCTTTAAAGTCAGAATCAAATATCAAGCCGATTAATGGAGATACGATACCGCCTGTAAATGCCGTTACCACTTCTTTAAAAGCGGCACCCATTACAAAACCAACTGCAATGTCTACAAGGTTGCCCTTCATCGCAAATTCCTTGAATTCTTTTAACATAATTTAGTGTTTTAAATAGTTAGTACTTTGTTAGTGAGATACTAAAGTAAGTAAAAAGTCACAATTTGTTAAAAAAATCTAATCGGAAATAATAATTCTTTTGACACGTTGGGAAATTGCTGTAATAATTTCATAAGAAATTGTGGCCGAAGCTTCTGCAAGATTAGAGGCTTTATGAGAGCCATCAAAAATGATAACCTCATCTCCTTCTTTACAGTCAATATCTGAAATATTAACCATAATCATGTCCATGCAGACATTGCCAATGATAGGAGCTTTTTGTCCGTTGATAAATACAAAGCCTTTCTGTTTGCCATAAATTCTTGTAATACCATCGGCATGACCAATAGGTATAGTTGCGGTTTTCTCAAATCCTTTAGCCACATATACTCTATTGTAACCTACGGTTTCTCCTTTTTCAACTTTGTGAATTTGCGAAATCACAGATTTTAAACTTGCTATTGGTTTCAGCTGTTTATCTTCAGATGCCGAGTTCCCGAACCCGTAAAGACCTATGCCACTTCTTACCATATCTAAGTGTCCTTCTGAATAGTTAATAATGCCAGAAGTGTTGCATATGTGTAACCATGGCTTATAGTCTAATTTAGCCTTAAAATCTTCAGCTATTGATTTAAACGATTCTATTTGATTTTTAGTGAACTCAATTTCATTTTTATCCTCACTAGCAGCTAAGTGCGAAAAAAGAGACTTCACTTTAATGGATGTAGTTCTGTTTAGTTGTGAAACTATATAATCAACGTCATTTTCCCAAAAACCAAGACGATTTAAGCCTGTATTAAATTTAACATGGATAGGATAGTCTTTTTGTGATTGGTCTTCTGCAACCGAAATGAATTCATTTAAAATTCTTGCACTATAAATACTAGGCTCTAAACAGCGTTCTATTATAGTTTTAAAATTAATTGGCTGTGGATGAAGCACCAATATAGGTGTTGTAACACCAGCATCTCTGAGTAAAACACCCTCTTTAGCATATGCAACAGCCAAGTAATCTACATTGAGTGATTCTAAATGTTTGGCTATAGCAACGGAATCACTACCATATGCAAAAGCTTTAACAACAGCTAAAAATTTAGTGTTGGGCTGTAATTTGGATTTTAAATAATTGAAATTATGTGTTAAAGCACCTAAATCAATTTCAAGAACAGTTTCATTCGCTTTTGGCATCAGACTTATTTTCTTTAGCATTGATCTCTTCAGCGTCTTTCACTTTCATTTGTCTCACTTTATCTCTAAGCATAGACTTATAAAAAGCAGCACGACTTAAGGGTTCGTATTCTTCAACTTCACCGAGTAAGACCAAATCATCGCTCTGCGCTTTTCTGTAACTATACTGCGCTAAATTTCCTGTTTTGGTGCAGATAGCATGAACCTTTGTAACATACTCTGCGGTTGCCATAAGGTAAGGCATTGGACCAAAAGGGTTTCCTTTAAAATCCATATCCAAACCAGCTACAATGACACGAATTCCTTTATTGGCTAAATCATTACAAACCCTAACAATTTCATCATCAAAAAATTGTGCTTCGTCAATACCAACTACATCACAACCATCAGCTAAAATCGGAATATTGGCTGCTGCAGGCACTGGTGTAGATCGTATTTCGTTTGAGTCGTGAGACACAACCATCTCGTCATCGTAACGCACATCTACAGCAGGTTTAAAAATTTCAACCTTTTGCCTTGCGAACTGCGCGCGCTTAAGTCTGCGGATTAGTTCTTCAGTTTTACCAGAGAACATTGATCCACAAATCACTTCAATCCACCCAAATTGTTCTTTATGATTTACCGTATTTTCGAGAAACATTTTGTAATTTTAGCACTAAAACGTAGTCATTTTTCGTTTGTATAAAGGTCAATCAAAAATATTAAAAATCAAAAGTAATTAAGATGAAACATCTGCTATTTATTTTTAAATAATGATAGTCTAGTAAAAGATGTTCCGTGTGACTTACTAAACAATAAACTTAGATCACATGAAAAAAAAATTAGAATCAGAATTAATCAGCATTGCACATAGGGTTCTAAAATTAAAAGGTAGAGAAGATGTCGACAGAATGCATAAAGAGGTTACGAAGCTTTATGAAAAACTGACGGTTTTAAAATTTGTGCAAGAGAATTTTGAAGACGATATGCCTACAATAGGTAATGACTCTTCGTTTTTCGGCATGTTAGATACAGCTTTTAACAATAAGATAAGCGATAACATTGAAATTGGAAATAAAACCTATGTTAATGTAGATGAGGTAGAGGACGATGACATTATGGAGCCAGTGATGGAAAAAATAAAGGACATGGTAGCTCAAATGCCCAGCGAAAGCCAACAAGTAGACGTTATGGTTGAAGAAGCTGTTGCAAACGAGAAACCAACCACAATAGAATTTGAAAATATAAGCTCTGACTTTGCTGATATTCCAGAATTTGAACCTATTGAAGAAGCCCAAAAGCGCAAAGCTGAACAAGCCAAAAAATCACTTAACGATAAATTAAAAGGTAAAGGACTTCAGATAGGATTAAATGATAAACTGGCGTTTATTAAACATCTTTTTGAAGGTAAAAATGAAGATTATGACCGTGTCATCTCTCAAATAAACACTACAAACTCTATGGCAGAAGCTAGAACTCTTATTTATGAAATGGTAAAGCCAGATTATAATAATTGGGAAGGTAAGGAAGACTACGAAGAGCGTTTTATAGAAATTGTTGAAGGTAAATTCAGTTAATAATTAAGATAGACATATCCTTGTAATGGTTTTGCCAATCCGCTAATTTCTAAAATGTAAAAATACGTACCAACGGGGAGTAATCCAGACGACTCTGGTATACCTCTATTTGCTCTACCATCCCAAGTGTTGTCATAATTATTGGTTTGGTAGATTAATGTTCCATAGCGATTGTAGATTTTAATCCTGTTGTCAGGAAATCGTTCAATGCAAGGAATGACTAAAAAGTCGTTATCAGAGTCTCCATTTGGTGAAATACCCTCAGGAATAGATAGACAATTAGATATTTCTACCATAGCGCTATCTTCATTATTTGAATCATCCCTATCAATTTCATTTAGAGTATTTAAAACAGCAACATTCAATAAGTCTGTTGAAGAAACTACCAAAACTGTTATTTGTAGGGTTTCTAACTGGTTAGGTTCTAAAACAGGAATTGACCAAGAATAATTTAGGTTATCAAAAGTACCAGAACTAGTTGTTGCTGAAATATATTCATATCCAATAGGCAAAAGATCTAAAACATTAATAGCAGTTGCTTGTGTTGTACCGATATTTGTAGCTGTGATAGTAAATGCTACTTCTTGACCCACAACAGCTTCAGGTGGCTCAACAGATTTTAAGATTTCAATATCTACGTTTGAAGGGTCTACAATAACGTTTAAAGTAGCACTTACTTGTGAAGCATCTAAATTATTTGTGTCACTAATGTTTTGAGAGTCGTTAAGATATGTGTCAGCAACATCTGAGGTTACCATTACCGAAAACGTACAACTTTCAACTCCAATTGGAAAAGTTAGGTTGGTAATCCCTACAAAAGTGTCTCCAGTATTACCACTAAATGTGGCTGTACATCCATTAGCTTCAGTCCAAACAGGAGAAGAGGCTAGGGTCACACCAGAAGGTAAATTATCTGTAAATGCTATACCGTTTTGAGTAGGGTTTGTTGCAATATTATAAACCGTAAAAATCAACTCACTTTCACCTCCTTCAAAAATTGTATCTGGGAAAAATAGTTTATCGAGTATTGGCGAAACGACCTGTACACTATTAACTGAAATATTAGTTTCTGGAGTTAATTCTTCATTGTCGGCAGCATTTGGAAAAGCTTCTGCAATGTTGTTAAATCCGCCTCCATAATTAGGTGCTGTTACAGGAATCGTCACTCTGATTGTTGAGCCAGCT
>JASBSA010000139.1 GCA_030149175.1 Winogradskyella sp.
AGGGTCTATAATACCTGCTTTTAGCATGTCTACGTATTCTTCAGATTTGGCATCGTAACCAAAGTCTTTTTTGCCTTCTAATACTTTATTGATAACAACAGATCCTTCACCACCTGCATTTTCAACTATAGTTCTTAAAGGAGCTTCAATCGCTTTATTAACTATTTGTACACCTGTAGTTTCGTCTAGGTTATCTGTAGTGATTTTTTCTAAAGTCTTTTTAGCTCTTACTAAAGCAACTCCACCACCAGCAACAATACCTTCCTCTACAGCGGCACGTGTAGCATGTAAAGCATCATCAACACGATCTTTCTTTTCTTTCATCTCAACTTCAGAAGCAGCACCAACATACAATACAGCAACTCCACCAGCTAATTTAGCTAAGCGCTCTTGAAGTTTTTCTTTGTCGTAGTCAGAAGTAGTTGTCTCTATCTGAGCTTTAATTTGGTTTACTCTTGCTTTAATATCGGAAGAGTTACCGTTACCATTTACAATAGTTGTGTTGTCTTTGTCTATCATTACAGATTCAGCAGTACCTAACATAGAAAGGTCAGCATTTTCTAAAGAGAAACCTCTTTCTTCAGAAATTACAGTACCGCCAGTTAAGATAGCAATGTCCTCTAACATAGCTTTACGTCTGTCCCCAAAACCAGGTGCTTTTACAGCAGCGATTTTTAAACCACCACGCAATTTATTTACAACTAAAGTTGCTAAAGCTTGTCCTTCTACATCTTCAGCAATGATTAATAGTGGACGTCCAGATTGAGCTACAGGTTCTAATATTGGAAGGATTTCCTGTAAGTTTGAAATCTTTTTGTCGAATAATAAAATGTATGGATTTTCTAAATCTGCCACCATTTTATCAGCATCTGTTACAAAGTAAGGAGATAAGTAACCTCTGTCGAACTGCATCCCTTCAACAACATCTACATAAGTATCCGTTCCTTTTGCTTCTTCAACAGTTATGACACCTTCTTTACCCACTTTGCCGAATGCTTCAGCTATAAGCTCTCCTATAGTATCGTCGTTATTAGCAGAAATTGATGCTACTTGCTGAATTTTTTCAGAAGAGTTCCCTACTTTTTTAGCTTGCTTTTCTAAGTCTGCGGTAATAGCCTCTACAGCTTTATCGATACCACGCTTTAAGTCCATTGGATTAGCACCAGCAGCTACGTTTTTTAAGCCTTCTTTTACAATAGCTTGTGCTAAAACGGTTGCAGTGGTTGTACCATCACCAGCTAAGTCGTTAGTTTTAGAAGCGACTTCTTTTACCATTTGAGCTCCCATGTTTTCAAGCTCGTCTTCTAGTTCAATTTCCTTTGCTACAGAAACTCCATCTTTAGTGACTTGAGGTCCACCAAATGATTTTCCAATAATAACGTTACGGCCTTTAGGACCTAATGTTACTTTTACTGCATTTGCTAATGCATCTACACCACGTTTTAGTCCGTCGCGTGCTTCAATATCGAATTTTATATCTTTTGCCATTTTATTTTTATTTTAAGCTTTTTGCCTCTAGCTATTTGCTGTTGGCTTTTAAGTTTATTGTTTAATTTTTAATGAGCTAAGAGCCAAAGGCTAATAGCTGAAGTTTTTATACAATTGCTAATATGTCGCTTTCGCGCATCATTAAATAGTCTTTGCCTTCTAACTTTAATTCGGTGCCACCATACTTACCGTATAAAACAGTATCACCAACTTTAACAGTTAAAGGTTCGTCTTTTTTGCCATTGCCAATTGCAACAACAGTACCTTTTTGTGGTTTTTCTTTTGCATTATCTGGAATAATAATACCAGAAGCTGTTTTTGTTTCAGCTTCCATAGGTTCTACAAGAACTCGGTCTGCTAAAGGTTTAATGTTTAAAGCCATTTGTTATAATATTTTTGATTAATTAAAATTTGTTTTAACGCTTTAGCGTTATTCGAAAATTATGCCAAGACAATCAGACTGACAAACTTGCAGATAAACCTGTCGGAAATATTTTAAATAAAAAAAGCCAACTTTTAAGTTGGCTTAGTAGTAGTTTATATTTGAAAACTATTCGTTTCTTTCTGTACCATCAGTAGTGCCAGAACTATCAGTGTTTGCAGGAGTTGTTGGCACTTCTATAGCTTCTTTTTCGTCTAAAGCTTTAGAATCAATATTGTTGCCAGAATCAATAGTAAGGTTAGAGGCAAGGATTAATACAATTAATGCAGCGCCTAAAAACCAAGTACTCTTGTCTAAGAAGTCTCCTGTTTTCTTTACACCACCTAATTGTTGTGTGCCACCACCACCAAAAGAAGATGACAAACCTCCGCCTTTAGGGTTTTGTACCATAATCACTACGACTAATAAAAATGCAACGATTACTATTAAAACTAAAAATATTGTAAATGCACTCATTTTATATTGTGTTATTATCTTTTAATTCTTCTACCAATTTTATTTGGTCTGCAAAGAAACTACTTTTTTCTGGATATTTCAAACTTAAAATCTTATAAGATTGAATGGCTTTATCGTAGTTTTTCTGCTCTAAATAAATCCTTGCTAAGGTTTCTGTCATTAAGCTATCGGAAACATCATCATTATTGTTTACTAATTTAGGTTTTGGTGTATGACTAGTAACGGGTTTTATCTTTGGGTTTTCACTTATAAACTTATCAATAATATCTAGCTTATTAGCTAACGGTTGCGATGTGCTTTCTTGTATATTTTCACTTTCTGGATCTACTTCTCTCTCAATAGGTTTGAAACTTGTGATTTTTAACCACTCTGTAAAAGAATGACTTTCGTTTTTATCAAACTCTAATGGTTTACCGATATTCAGTTTTTCTTCTGGTTTTATGTTTTCAACATCAACTGCAATGATGGAATCTTCAATTTTAGGTGTTTCTTCTTTTAGCTTAGCTTCAAATAGGTTTGGATCTAAAACACCTTCGGTTGCTTTTATGTGTTCCTTTAGAGCATCATCGATGGTGACACTTTTATAAACAGAAATATCATCAATGTCTTTAACCTCTATAGATTTAATGTTTTCCGAGTTTTGTTTGATTTGATTAGAAATTTGATTTTGGTTAAACACTTCTGAGGTTATATAATCGAACAAAACGCTTCTGTCTGCAGTATGTGCGGCAGTTACCTTTAACGCATTATTGTACTTGTAGCTTTCTTTTTGTTTGAGGCCTTTTAAGTATAAAGCGCGAAGTGGTTGAAAGTAAGGAAACTCATTAATTTTAGCCATTAGCGCATCGGTTTGAGTAGCTGTAACAGCTTCAGGATGCTGGAGTAGGTATGTCAATTCATTGATTTGCATATGTTACCAATTGGCTAAAGATGCATTAAAAATATCTTGTGTTAAACGCTCAAAAATAACTTCAAAGGCTTCGTCTTTTATACTTCCAGCTAGTTGTGCATTTGCATCAAAATCGTAGAAGAAAGAAAATCGTTGTTCAAAATCCTTTTCTGTGTCTAGTGTGTTAAAATAGCGAACGTTAACACTTATTGTTAGGCGGTTTTGCGCTGCTCTACTGTCTGAAGTGGCAGTCATTGGTGCAATTCTATATTCTACAATTTCTCCTTCAAATAGTAAATCTCCGCCAGTATTTACAAGATTTAAACTTGTTTGATTTTGGATTAAGTCTTGTAGTGCATTTGTAAAATCTATATCTAAACCAGGCTCAACTAATTCGGCATTATTCTGAAAAAAGTTGACCTGAAATGTTTTTGCATCACCAGTATCTGCACCAGTAAAAGAGTAGATACCACAACCAGTAAGGGTTATTGTAAGGAACAAGATGCTTATGTATTTAAATAATTTCATGTAGTGCTTTTTATCTGAACGCCTTAACCTAATTAAATAGTGCTTTTGTTTTCCTAATCTTTTCTTAAAGATCGTATTGTTTTATTTTTCTGTAGAGGGTACGCTCGCTTATACCTAGCTCTGCAGCAGCAAGTTTACGCTTGCCGTTGTGACGTTCTAAGGATTTTTTAATGAGCTCCAACTCCTTGTCTTGTAAAGATAAGGTTTCTTCTTCTTCAATCTCTTCCGCAAAATGATACTTATCCTCAACTTCTGTAGAAACGGGTTCGTTAACCTCTGAGTGTTCGGGTATGGACAGCACCTCTAAATCTTCAACAGCATTCTCAAAATCATCATCTGTGTCATTGCCATAGATTTTTTGGATGAGATGTTCGTTATCTTTTTGCACATCAGAAACGCTTCCAGATTTCATTAGCTCCATGGTTAACTTTTTAAGATCATTCAAATCGCTTTTCATATCGAATAATACCTTATAAAGTATTTCTCTTTCGCTACTAAAATCGCTTTCGGACTTTGAAGAATTTACCACTGCCGGAAGTGTGCTTCCTGTATTTGGTAAATAATTTTGAAGTGTTGCTGCATTGATAGTGCGGTTATGTTCTAATACAGAAATTTGCTCAGCAACATTTCTAAGTTGACGGATATTACCATTCCAACGATATTTTAAGAGCAATGCTATAGCATCATCCGTTAACTTTACCGTTGGCATCTTATATTTTAAAGCAAAATCACTGGCAAATTTTCTGAAAAGTATATGAATGTCTTCCTTGCGCTCTCGTAAAGCAGGAAGATTAATTTCTATAGTGCTCAAACGATAGTAAAGATCTTCCCTAAACTTTTCTTTCTTTATGGCTTCAAACATATTAACGTTAGTAGCAGCTACAATTCTTACATTCGTTTTTTGAACCTTACTAGAGCCTACTTTGATAAACTCACCGTTTTCTAAAACACGAAGTAAGCGTACTTGTGTTGTTAATGGTAACTCACCAACTTCATCTAAGAATATGGTGCCACCATCGGCTACTTCAAAATAACCAGAACGTGTTTGGGTTGCTCCTGTAAAGGCGCCTTTTTCGTGACCAAATAGCTCACTATCAATCGTACCTTCTGGTATGGCGCCACAGTTTACTGCGATGTATTTACCGTGTTTTCTATGGGAAAGTTGGTGTATAATTTTTGGAATACTCTCTTTACCAACACCACTTTCTCCGGTAACTAATACTGAAATATCAGTAGCTGCAACCTGAATGGCTTTTTCTATGGCACGATTGAGTTTAGGGTCGTTACCAATGATGCCGAAGCGTTGTTTTATGGCTTGTACGGATTCCATTTTTTAGTTAACGTAATTAAATCTTTCGTTAATCTCAACCATTAAATCAGGACCAAAATCGTAAGCTATATTTCGGCTTGTAATTCTTCCTGCGACGTTGTATTCTAAATTAAAAGTAAAAGTGTCTCCGTTAAATGTAGCTCCGCTCCAATTGTTTGAAGAGTGAAATTGAGCAATTAGTGGTCCAATTTCATCTGAATAATCATCACTTAAAAAATTCAATAAGTAATTATCGTTATATACAACTTGTAGTGGATTGGTGTTATCGTCAAAAGCGTATGTATAATTACTGTCTAATTCACCTGTTCCTACACTGCTGTTAATATTGCCGAGCCCATTATAGGTAATTGTTTCTAACTGAATAGAAGTGGTACCATCAAAAGATTCTTTCTTTATAACTCTATCAAAGCCATCAATAGTGAACACTGTAGAAATGTTAGAGCCTACTTCGGTTCTCGTAATAAGGTTGCCATCGTATGTGAAATTGTAGATGTAATCATCAAAGTCATCTTCGAAATAGTCGTAAGTGATTTGAGAAATTTGACCATTAGTGTAACTAATAATGTATTCGTTAGTGGTAACACCATTAGAATTTACTGAAATATTGCTAGTGATTTGCCCTTGTGCATTGCGAGTAAACGTTTGGTTTTCTGTTTCGTTAGGAGCGCCTTCAACCTCAAAAACGGTTGTGCTAGATACTATTTTATCATCAGAAATATTAAGATCAGAGTTTGTGATTGTGCGAATAGGAATACCGAAGAAATTAATAGAAGTGTCAGTATCGAGCTCATATACAGATAGTGTGAGGTCAGCGCTGTCGCTACCACCATTATTGTTGCCGCCTCCATTGTTGTTACCACCAGTCAAGTCTGGGTCTAATGGTTCATTCTCGCAAGCTGTTACTAAAGTAAAGGCACAAAGTAGTAATAAGATTTTTTTCATTTAAGTATTGATTAAGAGTTGTTTTTAGAATAGCCTACTGCTTCGCCAATAAGTGTTGCACTAGTGCAGTCTAATATTTTTACGTTAACAAAGTCACCAGGTTTATAATGTTCTTTAGGAAACACTGCAACCGTATTCTGGCTATTTCTTCCCGCCCAATGAGCATCTGATTTTTTAGAAGATTTTTCAATTAAAATTTCTTCTATTTTACCAACATGTTGCTGGGTTCTATATAGACTATGTCTGCGTTGTAAGGCTTGTATTTCGTTAAGTCGTCTTTGTTTTACATTTGCTGGTACATCGTCTTCCATTTTTCTGCCTGCAAGTGTACCAGGACGCTCAGAATACGCAAACATAAAACCGTAATCGTATTTTACATATTCCATTAAACTTAAGGTATCTTGATGATCTTCTTCTGTTTCGGTTGGAAAACCAGCAATCATATCTTGACTGATAGCTACATCTGGTATAATGCGACGGATATTGTCTATAAGTTCAAAGTACTCTTCGCGTGTGTGCAAACGGTTCATTTCCTTTAAGATACGGTTGCTTCCGCTTTGTACAGGAAGATGAATGTAATTACAGATGTTTTCAAACTTTGCCATAGTTTCAATAACATCTAAGGTCATATCTTGTGGATTAGATGTTGAGAATCTAAATCGCATTTTTGGTTGTGCCTTAGCACATAGTTCTAATAATTTTGCAAAGTTTACAGCTGTAGCTTTTTGCAAGTCTGATGCTTTATCGAAATCTTTTTTAAGTCCACCACCATACCATAAGTAGCTGTCTACATTTTGTCCTAAGAGCGTTACTTCTTTATAGCCTTTGTTCCATAAATCGTTTACTTCTTCAATAATGCTTTGAGGATCTCTACTACGTTCTCTTCCTCTTGTAAACGGAACAACGCAGAATGTACACATATTATCACAACCTCTGGTTATAGATACAAAAGCGCTAACACCATTGCTATTTAATCTTACAGGAGAAATATCACCATAAGTTTCTTCTTTAGATAAGATCACATTAATGGCATCTCTACCTTCTTCAACATCAGCTAATAAATTTGGTAAATCCTTATAGGCATCTGGCCCAACCACTAAATCAACGATTTTTTCTTCTTCTAAGAACTTTGTTTTTAAACGCTCAGCCATACAGCCCAATACACCAACTTTCATGTTTGGATTTTTATCCTTGATTCTGTCGTAATATTTTAGGCGTTTTCTAACGGTTTGCTCGGCTTTGTCTCTAATTGAGCACGTATTTACTAAAACCAAATCCGCATCTTCGAGGTTTTGAGTTGTGTTGTATCCTTGATTAGATAAGATAGAAGCCACAATTTCACTGTCGCTAAAATTCATTTGGCAACCATAACTTTCAATAAAAAGCTTTTTTGTGTTGCCGTCTTTATGGTCTAAAATCAAGGCTTCACCTTGTTTGTTTTCGTCGATTATTTTTTCCATCTATTCAAATCTCACTTGTGTGAGAACTAATTATTTTCTCTAATAGTCAATAAGCATGCAAAGATAGTATTATTTTATAGATTGTGACAAAGTGGCAGTTGTTAAAAAGTAATTTATAATTGCTTCAAATTATTATTATTACAATGTTTCTTTAACTTTTAACGCAACCATTTTAGTTAATTTCGTCTTGTATATAAAGTAAACCTATGAAATTTTCAAAAATTATAATATTACTACTAGCAGTAACTTTGTTTTTAAACATGCAATGTGAGAGTGATGATCCTGCACCGCTACCAGTATCTAATTGTGTTAGTTTTGCTCTAATTGATGGTTTCTCTTATGAGAATGCTGTAACTAGTCCTTATGCAATTAATGATATAACTGTTAACGAGGATTGTTTAATCATTGGTGTAACAGCTACAGCATGTGATGGTAGTACATGGACTATGCAGTTGTTGGATTCTGGTGAAATCGATGAGTCTAATCCGCCACAACGAAATGTAAAATTCTTTTTGGTTAATAACGAAGCTTGTCTTGCTGAAATAAGCAGGACTACTTCTTTTGATCTTTCCACGTTACAGGTTGAAGGCGAAGATGAAATTATTATAAATGTAGATGGCTATCCGGATCCAATTATTTACACTTATTAGCATTACTGTTTAGCATGAAAATTAAAGTCTTGTTTTTGCAAGGCTTTTTTAGTTTCTAATAGTAATTATCATAATTAAATAAGGGCTATTTAAAACCAAATTAGGATTGTAAATTTATTTTCGCATACATTTGTAACCTCAAAAAAAATAAAGAATGTCGAAGAATCTAGTCATAGTTGAGTCTCCAGCAAAGGCAAAAACCATCGAGAAATTTTTAGGTAAAGATTACAAGGTTGAGTCAAGTTTTGGGCATATTTCAGATTTGCCTTCTAAAGAATTGGGAGTAGATGTAGAAGGAGATTTTGAACCAAAATATAAGGTATCGAAAGATAAGCGAGATGTTGTAAAAAAATTAAAAGAGCTAGCTAAAAAAGCAGAAACAGTATGGTTGGCAAGTGATGAGGATCGTGAAGGGGAAGCTATTGCATGGCATTTGGCAGAAGCACTAGATTTAGATAAGGAGAAAACCAAGCGTATCGTTTTTCATGAGATTACGAAAAGCGCAATAAATAAGGCCATAGAAAACCCTCGTAGTATTGATTATAATTTGGTAGATGCTCAGCAGGCAAGACGTGTCTTAGACCGTATTGTAGGTTACGAGCTGTCACCAGTTTTATGGAGAAAAGTTAAAGGTGGCTTATCCGCTGGGAGAGTGCAGTCGGTTTCGGTTAGACTCATTGTAGAGCGTGAGCGAGAAATACAGGATTTTAACCCTGAAGCATCCTACAGGATAGATGCAGAATTCACATCAGAGGATGGTAAATCGTTTAAGGCTAAACTACCAAAGAATTTTAGTTCAGAAGAAGAGGCGTTATCGTTTTTAAACAATAATATAGGCGCTACTTATGAGGTAGCTGACTTGCAAAAAAAGCCAGCTAAAAAATCGCCAGCAGCACCTTTTACAACATCGACATTACAACAAGAAGCATCAAGAAAACTTGGCTTTTCGGTGAGTAGAACTATGAGCAATGCACAACGATTATATGAAGCTGGTCTTATAACATATATGAGAACAGATAGTGTTAATCTTTCTGATGAAGCAAGACAAGGTGCTGAGAAAGAAATTATTTCGGCATACGGCTCAGAATATAGCAAACCAAGAAACTACAAAGGAAAATCTAAAGGTGCACAAGAGGCTCACGAGGCTATTAGACCTACGGATTTTGCTAATCATACTGTAAATGTAGAGCGTGACCAAGCGAGACTTTACGATTTAATCTGGAAACGAGCTATATCTTCACAAATGAGTGAGGCTAAACTAGAGCGTACTAATTTGAAAATTCAAATTAATAGTTCTCAAAAAGTAGGTGAACAATTCACGGCAAATGGTGAAATCATAACGTTTGATGGATTCTTAAAAGTGTATTTAGAAGGAACGGATGATGAAGATACGGAGCAAGATGGTATTTTACCAGACTTAAAAGTAGGAGAGGAGTTGTCCAATAATTATATAACAGCTACACAGCGTTTTACAAGACCACCTTCAAGATATACGGAAGCATCATTAGTAAAGCAGTTAGAAGAGCTAGGTATTGGTAGGCCGTCTACTTATGCGCCAACAATTTCTACAATTCAGAATAGAAATTATATAGAAAAAGGATCGCACGAGGGTGACGAAAGAAAATACAAGCAACTCGTGTTTAAGAACCAAACAATTAAAGAAAAAAATCTTTCGGAAAAAGTAGGTTCTAATAAAGGAAAGCTTGTACCAACAGATGTAGGTTTTATTGTTACGGATTTTTTAGTAAATCATTTTGAAAGCATTTTAGACTATAATTTTACAGCAAGAGTAGAAGAAAGCTTTGATGATATTGCAGAAGGTAAGGAAGACTGGAAGGCAATGATGAAAGATTTCTACAAAGGTTTTCATCCACAGGTTGAGGATGTTCAGGAAAATGCTGAGCGTGAAACTGGAGAACGTATCCTTGGCACAGATCCAAAAACAGGTCGTCAAGTTAGTGTTCGTTTAGGTAAGTTCGGACCAATGGTTCAGATAGGAACAGTAGATGATGAAGAGAAACCACAGTTTGCTAGCTTATCACCAGAGCAACAGCTTAATACCATTACATATGAAGAGGCTATGGATTTATTCAAGCTTCCAAAAGCCCTAGGTCACTACAAAGATGATGAAGTTGAGGTCAATATAGGTCGTTTTGGGCCATATGTGAGATATGGTAAAAAGTTTGTGTCCTTGCCTCAAGGAGTCGATCCGCTAGGTGTAGAGTTAGATGAAGCCATCATATATATTAAGGAGAAAGAAAAAGCAGATGCTCCTATATATACGTATCAAGGTTTAGAAGTTACAAAAGGAAAAGGACGTTTTGGGCCATTTATAAAATGGAACAATATGTTCATAAATGTGAATAAAAAATACGATTGGGATAATTTATCTGAAGAAGACATTGTAACTTTGATCGAAGATAAGATCCAAAAAGAAAAAGATAAACTTATCCACGTTTGGGAAGATGAAGGGATTAGAGTAGAGAAAGCGCGTTGGGGAAGACACAATGTTATAAAAGGTAAACAGAAAGTTGAATTAGCTAAAACAGTAGACGTGTCTGATATGACCTTAGAAGAAGCAAAAGCTATTCTAGAAAAAAATGCTCCAAAAAAGAAAACTAGAAAAACTACAAAGAAGAAATCGACCACAAAAAAGAAGTAATACTTTATGAATTTTAATTTTCTAACGCCTGTTTCAGATGCGGTTCTAGCTCACTCAGAACTATTAGCGCAACAAGCGCTGGGAAAAAAAATCAAAATTCACTCAAAACAAAATGGTATTCCAGATTTAGATGATGTTCAATTAGCCATTATCGGAGTTCTAGAAAACCGAAACGATGTTAATTATATAGGAGTTAACATCAATTTTGATTCTGTTAGAAAAACACTCTATACTTTGTTTCCTGGAAATTGGAATACAAATATTGCAGACCTAGGTGATATATTGCCTGGTGAATCTGTAGAAGATACGTATTATGCAATCCGTACAGCGATTTCGGTTTTGGTTGAAAAAAACATTATACCCATTATACTAGGTGGAAGCCAAGATTTAACCTATGCTAATTATCGTGCATATGATAATTTGATGCCCATGGTTAATATTGTCAACGTAGATACCAATTTTGATTTAGGTGATGCTAACCTGCCAATAAAGAATAATAGTTATGTTGGTAAGGTTATAGTAGAGGAGCCTTATAACCTTTTTAATTATTCTACTATAGGTTATCAAACGTACTTTAACTCTCAAGAAGAAATAGATCTTATGGAGAAGCTGTACTTTGAGTCGTATCGTTTGGGGGAGATGTCTGGCGATATAAATAAAGTAGAACCATTATTAAGAGATGCGCACATAGTTTCTATTGATTTAAAGTCTATAAGAGCTTCTGAGGTTAGTGACAGTTTAAAATATTCGCCTAATGGATTTTCTGGAAAAGAGATTTGTGCTATTACACGCTATGCTGGTATAAGTAACAAAGTATCTTCGTTTGGTATTTATGAATACAGGAACTCTAAAAACGATTCTGCTTCTTCAATGCTCCTTGCGCAAATGATTTGGTATTTTATAGAAGGAGTAAACTGTAGAGTAAAAGATGACAATTTTAATAATGAAAATGAGTTTCAGAAGTATAATGTGTTGGTTGAAGATGATGAACTTATTTTTTTTAAAAGTTTAAAAACAGGGCGTTGGTGGATAGAAATTCCTTTTTTACCAGATGTTAATAATAAATTAAAAAAGCACACGTTATTACCATGCATGCATGCTGATTATCTGCTTGCTACTCAGGGTGAAATACCAGAACGTTGGTATAAAGCCTACAGGAAGAATAGCTTTTAAAAAGAACACTTAATCGATAATTTAACATTTAAACCATCGACGAAATGCATTTTTTAAAGATGAAATGCAAAAAAAAATCGAAAAAAGTTGTTTTTTAGAAAATATATAAATATGTTTACGACCTTAAATTTTAAGACGACTAATTTAACCTCGAGTTACTATGAATATTAAGAGATTTATTTTACTTACCACTGTATTGGTTTTGGTTGCCAGTTGTAATTCTGGAGACCGCGGACAATTAGTAGGTGTTAGTGGTAAAAAATGGCACCCAGAAAAGCCTTATGGTATGACTTTAGTTCCTGGTGGAGCTTTTATAATGGGTAAATCAGATGACGATATTGCCGGTGTTCAAGATGCTCCGACTAAAACTGCTACCGTACGTGCATTTTATATGGACGAAACAGAGATTACAAACAGCGAGTACAGACAATTTGTGTTTTGGGTAAGAGATTCTATTCTTAGACTTAAACTAGCTGAAATGGCAGATTTAGAAGGCAAAACGCCAGGTAACGGTGACATAGGAGAATTTGCATACTTAGATTCAGACCCTAATGACCTTAATGCCTACGAAAGCTACATGCTAAATACTTATGGTAACGAGCAACGAAAAATTAATCGTGATGTAGAATTGTATTTCGATACCGATGATTATCCAGACGAATTATATGCAGAGGTTATGGATGGTATGTATCTACCATTAGAGGAGTCTTATAATGGACAAAGAACCTGGGACGTAAAGCAATTTAAATTCCAATATACATACATGGACATAGCTAAGGCAGCAAAAGATAGAAGCCTTAAGCGTTCTGAGGTTATAGAACAAGAAGAAGTAGAGGTGTACCCTGATACTACGGCTTGGATTAGGGACTTCGCTTACTCTTATAATGAGCCAATGCACAATGATTATTTCTGGCATGATGCATACGGTGATTATCCTGTTGTAGGTGTATCTTGGAAACAAGCACAAGCATTTTGCCAATGGAGAACATTACACCATAACGGTTATCAAAAGAGCAAGGGTAAACAACCAGTAAACTCATACAGATTGCCATCTGAAGCAGAGTGGGAATATGCTGCTCGTGGTGGATTACAAGGTGCGTCTTACCCTTGGGGTGGACCTTACACTAAAAATGACAGAGGTTGTTTTATGGCTAACTTTAAGCCTTTGCGAGGCGACTATGCGGCAGATCAAGCTTTATATACTGTAGAAGCCGATGCTTATGATCCTAATGATTTTAACTTGTACAACATGGCCGGTAATGTTTCAGAATGGGTAAACGGATCTTATGACCCAGCTTCATATGAATACATGTCAACGATTAATCCAAATGTAAATGATAAAGAAAATTCACGTAAGGTTGTACGAGGAGGATCTTGGAAAGATGTTGCTTACTTTTTACAGGTAAGTTCTAGAGATTATGAGTATGCGGACTCAGCTAGAAGTTACATTGGTTTCAGAACTGTACAAGATTACATGGGTACTGAGGTGACCAAAAATGCAGCAACGAACTAAAACAAACTAAAAACAATAACCCAAATTAAATTAACCTACTTAAGTTATTATCCATTAACTTAAACTAAAAAACTAAACAAATTATGGCACAGAAAGGTAAAATCACAGTAACAAACATGGTCTACGGATTGGGAGCAGCAATTGTAATTGTTGGAGCATTATTTAAAATCCAGCACTGGCCTTATGGCTCTTTAATCTTAACGATAGGTATGGTTGTTGAAGCCTTGGTATTTACTTACTCAGCTTTTGAGAGACAACAAGCTGATTTAGATTGGTCTTTAGTATATCCAGAATTAGCTGGTGGTCAATCTTTAGGGAAAAAGAAAAAAGAAGAGCCTAAAGACGCTGAAGGTTTATTATCAAAAAAATTAGATAACTTATTAAAGGAGGCTAAAATCGATGGTGAATTAATGGCTAGCTTAGGTAATAGCATTAAAAACTTTGAAGGTGCAGCCAAAGGTATTAGTCCAACTGTAGATTCTATAGCGGCTCAAAAGAAATACGGAGAAGAATTATCTCTAGCTGCAGCGCAAATGGAGTCTTTAAACAGCCTTTATAAAGTACAAATGGAAAGTGCTAATCGTCAAGCGGCAATCAATGAAGAAGCTGTAGAAAATGCACAGAAGTTAAAAGAGCAAATGGCCTCTTTAGCATCAAACCTTTCATCATTAAATGGTGTATATGGCGGAATGTTATCTGCAATGAACAAAAACTAATTAGTTTTTATAATCAATTTAATTAATTAACACTTAAAAACTAATTTACAATGGCAGGAGGAAAATTATCTGCAAGACAGAAAATGATTAACTTAATGTACTTGGTGTTTATCGCTATGATTGCGATGACAACAAGTAAAGAGATATTATCTGCTTTCAGTTTATTTAATACAAAATTCGAAAATGCAAATCAACTTGCAGTTGCATCAAACACTACACTTTTAAAAGGTTTAGAGAAGCAAGCTAGTGAAAAACCAAAGGACTTTGGTGTTGCTTTCAATAACGCTCAAAAGGTAAGTTCTATTTCTAATGAGTTCTTTACGTATTTAGAGTCTCAGAAATCAATGATTTTAAATAAAGGTAATTATACTGAAAAGTTTAAAGAAGAAGGTGAGTTGCCAGCAGAGGAAATGGATAAAGGGGATGCTCTAGACGAATTTTGGTTTACTGGAGATAGATTAACAAAGGAAGGACAAGCATTTGTTGCAAGAATTAATAAGTACAAGGCTGATATCAATGAATTGTTAGGTGATGATGTTGCTTACAACCCAGCTAAAGAAAATTTAGAGCGTCGTTTTAGTACCGAAGATGTTACTAATAAAGATGGTAAAAAACAAAGTTGGTTAGATTATAATTTTAAAGGGTTCCCAGCTGTTGCCTCTTACACTAAGATTACTGCGATGCAAAATGATATCAAGGCTACAGAAGCTAACCTTTACAACGTTTTCTTAGGAAATACTGTTGATGAGGCTACTTCCCTAAAAAACTATACAGCTATCGTTATTCCAGATAAGAATGCGTTTTTTGCTGGTGAGAAGTTTACAGGTTCTGTAGTTTTAGGTAAGTACGCTAACGTAACTCCAACAAAATTAAAAGTTGGGGATACAGATTTAGATATGAATAGAGAAGGTGCAATTGACTCAACAGGAGCTGCTAGAATAGAATTTACGGTAGGAAATGTTGGTGAGCATGATATAAAAGGTCAGTTTACATTCCTTGAAAAAGGAGAAGAATTACCGATTGACTTTAGTGGAAAGTACGTAGTTGTACCTAGACCTAATTCAGCTACCATCTCAGCAGACAAAATGAATGTAGTTTATCGTGGTGTATCCAATCCAATGACTATATCTTTTGCAGGTATTGCCGATAATAAAGTTCAAGCTTCAGGTGCTGGTTTATCTAGGGCTTCTGGTCAAGGTAAATATGTTATGAATCCGGGAACAGGTAATGAAGTTACTATAAACGTAACAGGTACATTAGATGACGGCTCAAGAGTAAGCGATCGTAAAACGTTTAGAATTAAAGATATTCCTGCACCAACAGGTATGATTTCTGGTCAAACAGGTGTGGTTAGATTGCCTAAGCGTAATGTTGAAATCGGAACTGTAGGTGCTAAACTAGAGGACTTTGTTTTTGATTTACCTATAGAAACAACATCATTCAAAATAAAAGTGCCAGGACAACCAACAGTAAACGTTGCTGGTACTAAAATGAATGCTCAGGCAAAAGCAGCTATCAATAGAGCGCGTAATGGAGATAACATTACAATTTTTGATATCAAAGCAAGAATTAAAGGAAATTCTACTTACAGATTGAAAAATGTTTCACCTGTAGTTGTAGAAGTTGCTAACTAGATTATTAGTTGAATTAATTAAGATTTAAACCCAAATTAAGAATAAGATGAAACTCAAAAGTTTTTTATATACTGGATTATTCGTTTTAGCGGCAAGTAGTGCTTACGCTCAAGCAAATATCCTGAATGCAAAAATACCTGAAGAAATCGGTATGAAAACTGAAGCCGAATTACTTCTAGATAATGATAAACCTCTAGAGTATGGTTATGTAGGTGATAGAGACATCTTATTCTCAAAGATGACTTGGGAAAAGGTAGTATTAGATGAGCGTGTAAATTTTCCTTTATACTTCCCTGTTGAAGGAAACTTAGGCGATGATCGTAAATCCTTATATCAAGTACTTAAAGAAAATTTAGATAGTGGTATGATTTCAAAGGTATATGCTGATTCGTATTTTACGGAAGAGCGTACATTAAAGGATTTGGAGTCTGCTTTAACCGCATCTAGAATTACTGATGCTGGTATTGATTATATGAATGCTAATGGCGTTGGTGAAGATGAGTTACCTGAAGAATATGTGATTCGTAAGGATATAGAACCTGCAGATATTAATTCATACTTAATTAAAGGTTTATGGTACTTTGATAAGCGTCAAGGCGAGCTTAAGTATCGAATTTTAGGAATTGCACCAGCGGCACCAGACGTTCAGCTACTTGTACAAGGTGGTGAGCTAAGTGAGACAAATGAACCAATTCCTATGTTTTGGGTATTCTTCCCAGAAGTAAGAGATATTTTGCATGAAGCTAAAGCTTTTAATAATGCTAATAGTGCTTCTCCAATCTCTTTTGACCACTTGCTTAATAGCAGACGTTTCCATGGAATAATTTACAAGGAAGAAAACGTTTATGGAGATAGAGAAGTTAAGGAGTACGTAGCTGATAATGCTTTAATGCAGCTATTAGAATCTGAGCGTATCAAGGATAAAATCAGAGACTTTGAACAAGACATGTGGAGTTACTAAATAACTCATAAACATAAAGAAAACGCTCACTTTTTAAGTGGGCGTTTTTTATTTTTGTATAATGATTAAAAGTGTTGATTACATTATAGTTGGTTGTGGCTTGGCTAGTATTGCGTTTTGCGAGCAATTAAGAGCTAACGATAAATCGTTTGTTGTTTTTGATGACAGTTCTCAACAATCATCCATAGTTGCAGCAGGTTTATATAACCCCGTTATTTTAAAGCGATTTTCAGAGGTTTGGAAAGCTAAAGAGCAGTTAGATATTGCTTTGCCAGTCTATAAAAAAATAGAAGATGATTTAAGTATTAAAATAGATTATAAGCTTCGTTTATTACGACGGTTTTCTTCAGTCGAAGAACAAAATCTTTGGTTTAATGCTTCAGATAAGCCCAAACTAGAACCTTATCTTTCAACACAGTTAGTTAAAAATAATAATGACGCAATAGACGCTTCATTTGGTTTTGGTGAAGTATTGCATGCTGGTCGATTAGATACTGAAAAACTTATAAGTTCCTACAAAGACTTTTTAAAACAAAATCAAAGTTTAATAGAAGATAGTTTTGTTCATCAAAAGCTTCAAATAGAATCTACTATAATTAAATATGGAAATATTGAAGCCAAACAAATAATTTTTGCAGAAGGTTTTGGTGTGAAGAAAAATCCTTATTTCAATCACATTCCATTAAACGGAACAAAAGGTGAGGTGTTAATTATCAAAGCTCCAAAACTTAATATTGATTATGGAATAAAGTCTTCAGTCTTCATTATTCCATTAGAAAAGGATTTATATGCTATTGGTGCAACCTATAATTGGACAGACAAGACAAATCAACCAACAAAGGAAGGAAAAGAAGAGTTGATTAGTAAGCTAAAAACGTTTTTAAAATGTGAATTTGAAGTGGTTCAGCATTTGGCAGGTATACGTCCAACAGTAAAAGATAGACGACCTTTAGTTGGTAAGCATCCTGAGCATCAAAATTTATATGTTTTAAACGGATTAGGAACTCGAGGGGTAATGATTGCACCTTATGTGGCTGAAAAGCTTTACCGTTTTATAGAAAATAACGAGCCTTTAGATTCAGAAATTGATGTAAATAGGTTTACTTAGTAGACAGTAGACAGTAGACAGTGGGCTGTTTTCGGTATTAATAGTGGCTAGATAACTAATCTTTGCTTTACGACTTTGCGACTTTGCGAGCCAACTCTTTATCGTACTTCATAAAAATATTTATCCAAATATTACGAGAAAGCCTCATAATTACAGGAAACAATAGTACCAAGGTTAAAACAATACTTATAAATGCAGAAGTAACTGAAGTCTCAAAAATTACATAGGTAGTTATAAAAGCAGCAACCGCAAAAGCAATACCTACACCATAGCTCACATACATAGAGCCGTAAAAAAAAGAAGGCTCCATTTGGTATCTTGTTTTGCAATGCGAACAATGGTCGTGCATTTTTATAACCTTAGAAAGGACATAAGGGTTTTTATTAACATACATAGATTCTTGATGGCACTTTGGGCAAACACCAAAAAGTATACTATATAATTTCATTCCTTTTCTTATCATAGTTAAAAACCTTTACTTTTGCGTTTTTTAAGGCTTACAAAGATAAGTTTTTACCATGCAACAACTGTAACAATTGTAACAATAATAACAATTGTAATATTTAATCAAATTATGCTAAATATCCATAATCTATCTATATCATTTCAAGGCGAATATCTTTTTGAAGACATCACATTTAAGCTAGGTGCAGGTGATCGCATTGGTTTAATCGGAAAAAATGGAGCTGGAAAATCCACAATGCTAAGAATTTTAGCCAAGGAACAAGAATCAGATTCAGGACAGATAGCAGCAGATAAGGACATTAAAATAGGGTTTCTTAAACAGGATATTGACTTCGATTTTGGTAAAACCGTTTTAGAAGAATCTTATGAAGCTTTTAAAGACATCAAACAGTGTGAAGCCAAGTTAGAAAACATCAATACACAATTAGCAGAGCGGACCGATTATGAAAGTGAGGCTTACCATCAATTAATGGTAGATTTGAATGAAGTTCAGCACCAATACGAAATTTTAGGAGGTTACAGTTATCAAGGGGAAACAGAAAAGATTCTTCAAGGTTTAGGGTTTAAACGTGAAGATTTTAATAAACTCACAGATACCTTTTCTGGTGGTTGGAGAATGCGAATAGAGTTGGCAAAGTTATTACTTCAAAATAACGATTTACTACTGTTAGATGAGCCTACCAACCACTTAGATATCGAATCTATTATTTGGTTAGAAAACTTTTTGAAAACCTATCCAGGTGCCGTAGTGATTGTATCGCACGATAAGATGTTTCTAGATAATGTCACCAACCGAACCATTGAAATTTCATTGGGTCGAATTTATGATTACAATAAGCCGTACACTAAATTTCTTGAATTACGCAAGGAAATGAAGGTGCAACAATTGGCAGCACAAAAAAATCAGGAAAAACAAATTCAACAAACCGAAAAACTGATTGAAAAGTTCAGGGCCAAGGCTTCAAAAGCTACAATGGCACAGTCGTTAATTAAAAAACTAGATAAAATTGATCGTATTGAGGTTGATGAAGACGATAACAGTGTGATGACACTAAATTTTCCTGTGTCTGTTACACCAGGTAAAGTTGTGATTGAAATCGAGAATGTTTCAAAACATTATGGAGACTTGCAGGTTCTAAACAATGTAAACCTAACAGTGCCTAGAGATATAAAAACTGCTTTTGTTGGGCAGAATGGACAAGGTAAGTCTACGTTGGCTAAAATTATTGTCGGTGAAATACAGCACGAAGGGAAGGTTAACCTCGGACATAATGTTCAAATAGGCTATTTTGCACAGAACCAAGCTGAATATTTGGAAGGAAATAAAACCGTTTTAGATACGATGATTGACGCAGCTAACGAAACCAATCGTTCTAAAGTACGAGATATTTTGGGTGCATTTTTGTTTAGAGGTGAAGAAGTAGAAAAATACGTCAAAGTGTTATCTGGTGGTGAGCGTAACCGTTTGGCATTGGCAAAACTGTTGCTCCAACCATTAAATGTTTTAATAATGGATGAGCCTACCAATCACTTAGATATTAAGTCTAAAAACGTTTTAAAAGATGCGCTTAAAAAGTTTGAAGGAACTCTAATTTTGGTGTCACACGACAGAGATTTTCTTCAAGGTTTAACACAAACCGTTTACGAGTTTAAAGATCAAAATATAAAAGAATACCTTGGTGATATCGATTATTATTTAGAACAACGTAATATCGAAAACCTTAGAGAAGCCGAAAAACGAACTGTAATAGAAGAAAAACCAAAAGAAAGTAATAAACAAAGTTACGAGGATCAGAAAAAGTTAAAGTCTTTAAACAACAAGCTAAGTAATATTGAGGCTAAAATCAATCAACTAGAAAATGCCATAAAAAAGGACGACTTTAAACTAGAAACGGACTATGATAAAACGGCTTCTGATCCTAAATTCTTTGATGATTATCAGGGCAAAAAGAAAAATCTAGAACAATTAATGGAAGATTGGGAAGATATAACACTTCAAATAGAAGCACTTGCACAGATTTAAATATTGTTGCCAAGCCTACTTACGATAATCAGGTGTTTATTGCAGGCTTTCTCTATAACATTAAGATTATTTTAACGACATTGCGTATTACATAAAGGTAAATTTGTAGATTATTTACCACCATCATTATTATGACCAGAAAAATTATTCTCTCAATTTTGGGTGTTGCTTTAATTATAGGTGCATTCCTTTTCGCGAACTATCTTATTGATAATAAAAACAAACCCAAACCAGTAGTGCCAAAAGTGGTTAAAACAGTTTTGGTAGATACCGTTAAAAATACTACTGTCCCAGTAGTCATTTCAGCCAATGGAAACCTTACCGCTAAAGAGCGCGTAGAATTATATTCAGAAGTGCAAGGTGTTTTTAAATCTGGAACCAAACTTTTTAAACCTGGTCAAAAATTCAATAGAGGAGAAACGCTTATTCGCTTGGATGCCTCTGAATATTATGCGAGCGTGCAATCTGCAAAAAGTGATTTGTATAATAGCATTGCTGCTATTATGCCAGATTTAAGATTAGATTTTACTGCTATGTATCCTAAGTGGCAGGCGTACCTAAATAGTTTCGATTTAAATAAAAGTACACCGCAATTACCAGAAATGTCTGATGAAAAAGAAAACTATTTCATCACAGGTCGTGGTATAGTAAGTGCTTACTACAACGTAAAAAACCTTGAGCAACGTTTAGCAAAATATAGAATTATTGCACCTTTTACAGGAATTTTAACAGAGACATTGGTAACGGAAGGAACGCTTGTAAGAAGCGGTCAGAAGCTAGGAGAATTCATTAATCCATCGGTTTACGAAATGCAAGTGGCTGTTAGTAAATCCTACGCAGAAGTCATAAAGGAAGGTGCAAAAGTTGAGTTAAGTAACTTAGAAAAAACAAAAACTTATCAAGGAACAGTGGCACGAGTAAACGGTAGTATTGATGCAACAACGCAGACCATTACAGCTTTTGTAGATGTTGAGCATAAAGACCTTAAGGAGGGCATGTATCTTGAAGCTAGCTTAGATGCAGAAAAGGTAGAAGATGCTATAGAGATTGATAGAAACTTGCTTTTAGATAGCCAAGAAATTTATGTGGTAAAAGATAGTCTCTTGGATGTTATTCCAGTAAAACCAGCGCATTTTTCTGATAGAACAGTGGTTTTAAAAGACGTTCCAAACGGAACGGTCATATTAAGAAAGCCAGTGCCAGGTGCATATGCAGGTATGCAAGTTAAAGCTGCAACAACCGATACTACTGAGTAATGAGAAAAGTAATTGAATATTTTATTAGGTATCACGTTGCTGTCAATGTTTTTATTATTGCGTTTTTTGTATTTGGTATTATTGGCGCATTATCACTAAAGTCTTCGTTCTTCCCACTTGTAGAATCAAAAATCATTAATGTTGCCATTACCTATCCTGGAGCTTCGCCGCAAGAGATTGAAGAAGGTATTGTGCTTCAAATAGAAGATAATCTTAAAGGCCTAAAAGGAATTGATAGGGTAACTTCAACCTCTAGGGAAAACAGTGGAACTATAACTGTTGAAATCGAAAAAGGCGAAAATCTCGATTTTATGTTACTCGAAGTAAAAAATGCCGTAGATCGCGTGCCATCGTTCCCAACAGGTATGGAGCCTTTGGTCGTATCTAAACAAGAAGCTATAAGAGAAACCATTTCTTTTGCTGTTAGTGGAAAGGATATTCCTTTGGCTACCTTAAAACAATTGGCTAGGCAAGTTGAAACCGATTTAAGAGCCATAGATGGGATTTCGCAAATTGAAATTTCTGGTTTTCCAGATGAAGAAATAGAAATTGCAGTTAATGAAATCGATTTGCTCGCTTATGACCTAACATTTAATGATGTTGCTACTGCAGTTAGCAATTCAAATATTCTGGTAACTGGTGGAAATGTAAAGACCGTTGCCGAAGAATATTTAATTAGAGCCAATAATAGAGAGTACTACGGAAAAGAGTTATCTAATATTATTGTAAAAGCATCTACAGACGGAAAGGTTGTTCGTCTTAAAGATGTGGCAATTATAAGAGATCGTTTTTCTGAAACACCAAATGCAACTTATTTTAATCAGGAATTAGCAGTTAACATCTCCATAACTAGTACAAATAACGAGGATTTAATAAGTTCTGCTGATAAAGTAAAAGAGTATATTGAAGAATACAATCAAAAATACTCTAACGTACATCTTAGTGTTGTTAGGGATTTATCGATTACACTAAATCAGAGAACACAATTACTTACCGAAAACGCCATAGTTGGTATGTTGTTGGTTTTAGTGTTTTTATCCATTTTTCTTAATACGAGACTGGCATTATGGGTGGCCTTTGGCTTACCAATTTCATTCTTGGGAATGTTCATTTTTGCAGGTCAGTTCGATGTGACTATCAATGTACTATCACTCTTCGGAATGATTATCGTTATTGGTATTTTGGTAGATGATGGTATTGTTATTGCAGAGAATATCTATCAGCATTACGAAAAAGGAAAGAAGCCTATACAAGCGGCAATAGATGGTACTTTAGAGGTAATACCACCTGTAGTTTCTGCAATTACTACAACTGTTTTAGCGTTTTCATTATTCTTCTTTTTAGAAAGCAGAATAGGCGAGTTCTTTAGTGAGGTGTCGGTTATTGTAATACTAACGCTAGTGGTATCACTCATTGAAGCGTTAATTATTCTTCCTGCCCATTTAGCACATTCAAAAGCATTACGAATTAAGAAAGAAGACTTGCACAACAAAAAATCGTCTAATGGTTTTTTTGCTTTTATGCGAGGATTAAACAGATCGGGTGATCGTTTTATGTCTTTTTTGAGGGATAGAGTATACGCGCCAACTTTAAAGTTTGTAATGGAGTTTAAGCTATTGGCACTTGGTATTTTTGTCGCGCTTTTAGTGCTGACATTCGGGTCACTAGGTGGTGGCATCATTGGTATTACACTTTTCCCAAGAATTGCCAGTGATTCCGCAAACATTGAATTGGTAATGCCAGCAGGTACCAATGTAAGGGTAACAGACTCTATCATTTCTATGATTGAAGAAAAATCATTCATCGTTAATGAAGAACTTACAGAAAAGTATCTAAAAGGCACAGAAAAACAATTGTTTGAAAATACTATTGTATCCATAAATAGCAGTTCTTCTGCCAACCTAAGAATCAATCTATTGCCAGGTGAGGAACGCCCAGATGAAATACAATCATTTTTAATCACAAAACGATTAGAAGAGTTGGTTGGTCCAGTCATTGGTACAGAACGTTTGATTTACGGTTCTGGTGGAAACTTTGGTGGTAATCCGGTTTCGGTCTCATTATTAAGTAATAACATTGAAGAGCTAAAAGCGTCTAAAGAAGCTCTAAAAAAATACTTACAGTCTAATCCTTTGCTAAAGGATATAGGAGATAACGATCCTGCAGGTATTAAAGAAATCCGACTCGAGCTTAAGGAAAGTGCCTACTTGTTGGGTCTTGATTTAAGAACGGTTATGTCTCAGGTGCGTTCAGGATTTTTTGGTGCTCAGGCGCAGCGTTTTCAGCGTGGACAAGATGAAATCAGAGTTTGGGTGCGTTACGATAAAAACAACCGAAGCTCCATTAATGATTTGGATGATATGCGAATCATAACACCAACAGGCGAACGTGTAACGCTAAAAGACATAGCTACGTATAGTATTGAACGTGGTGATGTTGCCATTAACCATTTAGAAGGTAAACGTGAAATTCAGGTTTATGCAGATTTAAAAGATCCGAGTACAAGCAATACTGATATTTTAGAAGATATTCAAGAGAATTTTATACCTGAGTTACAATCTAAATATCCAACAATAAATGCGTCTTTTGAAGGACAAAGTAGAGAAGCCAGTAAATTAAATTCATCTTTAAAAGCTGCTGGTATCCCTATTTTAATCTTAATTTATATTACAATTGCATTCACCTTTAGAAGCTACTCTCAACCTTTATTATTGATTCTTTTAATTCCATTTAGCCTTACAGCGGTTGCTTGGGGCCACTGGTTGCTAGGTTTTCCAGTTAATATACTATCGCTTTTGGGAATTATAGCTTTAATAGGTATCATGGTTAACGACGGCTTGGTGCTCATCGGAAAATTTAATAGTAATCTAAAAGAAGGAATGACCTTTGATAATGCACTTTCTGAAGCTGGTAAATCGCGTTTTAGAGCTATCTTCCTAACCTCACTAACCACAATTGCGGGTTTAGCACCATTATTATTAGAGAAGAGTAGGCAAGCGCAGTTTTTAAAACCCATGGCAATTTCAATTTCATTTGGTATTGCTTACGCCACTATTTTAACGTTATTAGTGTTGCCATTATTCTTATCGTTTAGCAATAACATTAAAAAGAATACTAAATGGTTAGCCACAGGTAACGATGTTACAAAAGAAGAAGTAGAACGCGCTATAAAAGAACAAAAAGAAGGTAATGAGCACTAAACAATTCTATATAATATTAGCAGTTTTATGTGGAGTAAATCTACAGGCTCAAAATATATTAACAAAAGAAGAAGCGATTTCTAAGGCTTTAGAGAAAAACTTTGGAATACAATTAGCAAAAAAGCAAGTTGAAATAGCAGGTAATAATAAAAGCGTTTTAAACTCGGGTTATTTGCCGACAGTTAGTGCTGTTGCAGGAGCACAATATGAAGAGGCAGATGATGAGCGTGAATTTCCTGGTGTGTTATTGGACGATGGGACTCCAAGACCTGATGTGGTTATAGAAAATGCTGAGACACAACGCTATAATGGCTCTGTTAATGTGAATTATCTCTTGTTTGATGGACTCGGTAGATATTACAATTATAAACAGCTCAAGGAGGAGTACAATCTTTCAGAGCTTCAGGCGCGTGAGACCATAGAGAATACAATGTTGCAGCTCTTTACTATTTATTATGAAGTTGCTAGACTCTCAGAAAATTTGCAGGTATTAGAACAAGCATTACAAGTTTCCAGAGATAGAGTTACTAGAACGGAATATCAATTTGACTATGGACAAAATACAAAATTAGAGGTACTTCAGGCAGAGGTAGATGTTGTTACGGATTCTATTAATCTCTTAAACGCCAAACAAGCCCTTGTAAACTCTAAGAGAGATTTAAATGTTGTTTTAAATAGAGACTTAGAAACAAATTTTGAAGTTGATACCGTAGTGGTTTTTCAAAATAGAATTTTATTAGAAGAATTTATAAGCAAAGCAGAAAATAACAATGTAACGCTTTTGCAATCTGAAAAACAAATACAAATTAGTGATTACAATATTAAAGCTACTAAAGCACTCTTATTACCTACGGTAGGACTCACAGGAAGTTACGGATGGAATAGGACTAATAGTCCTTCGTCTGCTTTTTTTCCAGCGTCGATATCAAGAGGAAGATCATTTGCTTTGGGTGCTAATTTAACATGGAATCTCTTTGATGGTGGTACTAGCATTACAAATGTGAAAAACGCGAAAATTCTCAAAGATTCAGAAGAAATAGAAAGAAAACAGCTTAGATTAGAAATTAAAAGAGATATTGCCAATGCCTTGGGCAACTATGAAAATCTTTTAGAGATATACAAAATCAGTGAGCAAAACGTAGAAACAAACAAGAATAATCTAGAAAGGTCAAAAGAACGTCTAAAAATAGGTCAAATCAGTTCAATAGAGTTTAGGCAAGCCCAAGTTAATCTTGTTAACGCACAAACTAATAAGAATTTTGCAAAATATGATGCAAAACTGGCAGAATTAGAATTACTACGACTAATCGGTCAATTATTGAATGTCGAGTTTTAGAATGGAAGAATATTTTTTTCAATGCCCTTATTGCTGGGAACAGATTTCTATGCTTATCGATATATCTCAAAATCAGCAAACTTACATTGAAGATTGCGAAATTTGCTGTAATCCTATTCAAATCTCTGTAACTACAGAAGTACAACAAATAGTCAGTTTTCAAACTGAGAGCATAGAACAGTAAAAAAACGCAAAGTTTTGAAAATCAATATTTTAAAAAACAAAGCTATGTAGTTCGTCGAAAAAATTTGCAGTTTGAGGTATAAGCGCCTATATTTGAATAGTTTATGTGCCCCTCCACTAAATCTGCTATTATGAAAACTTTAAAATTAACTCTACTATGTTGCTTGCTTTCTGCATATACATTTGCCAACGTATCTCTAAGTCAAAAAGACGCACTAGTAGCACTTTACAACACAACTAATGGTCATTCTTGGAATACGTCTTGGGATTTAGACCAACCAGTAACAGAGTGGTATGGCTTAACTATTGAGAATAATGAAATAGTTGCCATTGATTTAAGTTTTAACAATCTTAAAGGTAAGTTACCAAGTGAAATATCTGAATTAACTTCATTAAGAATACTAAACTTGTCATTTAATAAACTAGAAGGTGAGTTACCTAAATCTTTAACAGATATGACTAATTTAGAGACGCTTCAGTTGTTCTCTAATAATCTATCAGGATCTCTCCCTTCAGATATAGGTCATTTAGAAAATCTTAAAATACTAGAGTTATATAATAATAGTTTTTCTGGAGAGATTCCTAATTCAATAGGAAAACTTGATAAACTGGAAAGTCTAATTTTAAGCAGTAACCAACTTATAGGAACACTACCTAATAGTATTGCCAATCTAAAATCTCTTAAAGTATTAAGTTTGTTTGATAATAGTTTTTTAGGGACTATACCATCTTCTATAGGTAATTTAACTCAGTTAGAAGAATTAGTGTTATCTAATAATGCTTTCTATGGAGATTTACCAGGCGAATTAGCACAGTTATCAAACCTAAAAACATTACTGTTGAGTAACAACGGTTTTAAAGGAAACTATGCAGCTTTAAAGGATAAATTGCCAAATATCGTAGACTTTGATTTAGATGAGGCCAATATGAAAGGTGCATTAGCCACTCTAGACACAGAAGACGACGATTAATATTATTTTTTAGCCATAAAAATAGATTAGGAAAAAGTGTTCGATAAAGTCGAACACTTTTTTTTGATGTAAAAACTTGCTAAAACTAAAAAGCGTTGTATATTTGCAGTCCAATATCGCGGGATAGAGCAGTAGGTAGCTCGTCGGGCTCATAACCCGAAGGTCACTGGTTCGAGTCCAGTTCCCGCTACTAAGGCGAAAGCCGTTAAAATCAACGGATTGTGTACTCACAATCCGTTTTTTTATGTCTTCTATT
>JASBSA010000143.1 GCA_030149175.1 Winogradskyella sp.
TTTAAAAGGTCGTTTTGAAGGCGTTCTGAAAAACTTTGATACCAGTGTAGATAAAGGTGTGTACTTAAATGTAATGCCACTATATGGAAAACCAGTTGATGCTTCAATCTATGATAAAACGGCATTTACGGATTTAGATTCGGCTTTAAAATTATTAGAAGGCGATGCCGAAACTGTGATTAAAAACTTAAATGATGATGCGGCTTATGCTTATGCGAAACCTATTATTGATGAATTTTTTAATAGTATAGATGCAGAATTTCAACAAAAAAATGAAACTATTTCAGCATTACAAACTGAGTATATGACGGCTTTAATGAAAGCCTTACCAAACGAGCGTTATTTCCCAGATGCAAATAGTACGTTGCGTGTTACTTATGGTCAGGTTAGAGGCTACTCGCCAAGAGATGCAGTGTACTATAATCCTGTAACTTATTTAGAAGGTGTAGTGGAAAAGTATGTGCCAGGCGATTATGAGTTTGATGTGCCAAAGAAACTTTTAGACCTATACAACACAAAGGATTATGGTCCTTATGCTGATAAAAACGGAAAAGTGCCAGTGTGCTTTTTAGGAACAAACCACACAACTGGTGGAAACTCTGGTAGTCCTGCTATTGATGCTGAAGGGAATTTAGTAGGTTTAAACTTTGACCGTGTTTGGGAAGGGACAATGAGTGATATGAACTACGACCCAGAAATCTGTAGAAACATAATGGTAGATTTACGCTATGTGCTTTTCATAGTTGATAAATATGCTGGTGCAAAACACTTAATTGATGAAATGACTTTGGTGCATCCGAAGAAAGTATCAGGAAAAAAGAATAAGAAAAAGAAGAAAGCAAAAAAGTAGCGATACACTTTCTTTAATTTCAGGCTTATAGATGAACCTCACGAGTGTTATACTGAACTTGTTTCAGTATTTCTTTTGTGAGGTTTTTTTAGTTTGATTTAGCCAAATCCAAATACATCATCACATCGTTAATGCAAGTTTTAAGATTATCCTTGACCTCGTGTGTCCAAAACCGAAAAACAGTAAAGTCCATTTCCTTTAGTTGTTGGTTCACTTCTCTGTCACGTTGCATATTGCGATCTATCTTAGGAATCCAAAACCCACGATTGCTTTTTATGGTTGGTTTACGTTCATCCCAATTATAGCCGTGCCAAAATTCGCCATCAATAAAAATAGCTAGTTTATATTTTTTAATGCTTACATCTGGTCGTCCAGGAAGTTGTTTGCTATCTACACGATATCGAACACCTTTTTTCCAAAGCGCTTTTCTAAACAGCAACTCTGGTTTTGTATTCTTACCACGTATTTTACTCATTTGTCTAGAGCGTTTCTTGGTGGTATAGAAACCAGATTCCTCGTTGAATCTTGGGACTTTTATTTTATTTTCAGAATAGCTCATTTAATGTTTAAGATAAAAAAATCCCAAACATTACTGCTTGGGATTTGATATTTAATTATTTGGAATTTGAGATTCCTGCTTTCGCAGGAAGTCTTAATATCTATAATGTTCAGGTTTAAAAGGACCTTCAACTTCTACACCAATATACTTGGCTTGGTCCGGCTTTAACTCTGTAAGCTCAACACCAATTTTTTCTAAGTGTAAAGCTGCTACTTTTTCATCCAAATGCTTCGGTAGCATATAAACCTTGTTTTCATACTTATCAGAATGATTCCAAAGTTCTATTTGCGCTAAGGTTTGGTTGGTAAACGAGTTACTCATCACAAAACTTGGATGACCAGTAGCACAGCCTAAGTTTACTAAACGTCCTTCTGCTAAAACAATGATATCGTTACCATCAATAGTATATTTATCTACTTGAGGTTTGATAGTGTTTTTAGTATTGCCATAATTTTCGTTTAACCAAGCCATTTGTATTTCGTTATCAAAATGACCAATGTTACATACTATGGTTTTATCTTTCATGGCTTTAAAGTGCTCTGCTCTTACTATGTCTTTATTACCCGTAGTCGTAATGACGATATCTGCATTACCAACTACTGTTTCTAGTTTCTTCACTTCAAAACCGTCCATTGCAGCTTGTAACGCACAAATTGGATCAATCTCTGTTACAGTAACAATACTTCCTGCTCCTTTAAAAGACGCAGCAGTACCTTTACCAACATCGCCATAACCACAAACTACAACGCGCTTACCTGCTAACATGACGTCTGTTGCACGACGAATGGCATCTACAGCACTTTCGCGACAACCGTATTTGTTATCAAATTTAGATTTTGTTACCGAGTCGTTTACGTTAATAGCAGGCATTGGTAATGTTCCGTTTTTAACACGCTCGTATAAGCGGTGTACACCAGTTGTAGTTTCTTCAGATAAACCTTTAATGCCAGAAGCTAATTCTGGGTATTTATCTAAAACCATATTGGTTAAATCACCACCATCATCTAAAATCATGTTTAATGGCTTACGGTCTTCACCAAAGAATAGGGTTTGCTCTATACACCAGTCAAATTCCTCTTCGGTCATATCTTTCCAAGCATAAACAGCAGTACCAGCTTCAGCAACTGCAGCTGCAGCTTGATCTTGAGTAGAGAAAATGTTACAAGAACTCCAAGTTATTTCAGCACCTAATGCTTGTAAAGTTTCAATTAAAACCGCAGTTTGTATGGTCATATGCAAACAACCTGCAATACGTGCACCTTTCAACGGTTGCTCGTTTTTGTATTCTTCGCGCAGACTCATTAAGCCTGGCATTTCGGCCTCTGCTAATTCAATTTCTTTTCTTCCCCAAGCCGCTAGCGACATGTCTTTTACTTTGTTTGGTACGTAAGGAATTGTTTTTGTACTCATATTCTTTTTTCTCAGATTTTTAAAATGATTCTTGCCTTTGGGTTTAGCATTGAATTAGTTAAATTCGCTTACCAATAAAGTGCATAACCTCTCTAAGGCTGCGCAAAGATAATCAATAGGTTTTACAATATTAAATGCCACTGTACAAATCCATTAGCGTAAACTCACAAACTACTGTTAAAATCTGGAAGATTGAAGAATCGTATTCCGATTTACTCCAGCCATTAGACTTAAAACCACAAAGTCTTGAGCGTGTGTTAGGCATGAAAAGCGAACTGCATCAACGAGGTTTTTTAAGTGTAAGACATCTGCTTCGTGAGTTTGGCTATACCGATCAGGATTTGTTTTATGACGAAAACGGCAAACCACATCTCAAAGATGGCAAACACATTTCAATAACACATAGTTTTACCTCTTCGGGAGTCATTGTTAGTGATAAGGAAGTGGGAATAGATATTGAAATGCAACGCGATAAAATCGCCATCATTGCCCATAAGTTTGTAGACTATGAGTTTAATTATCTAGACAAATCTGCTGAAGATTACATTAATAAACTCACCGTGATTTGGGGAATTAAAGAGTCGCTTTACAAATTGTTTGCTACACCTGGCATGTTGTTTAAAGAACACTTCTTAGTTATTCCGTTTACAGTAGAAGAAGGTTCAACCGTAGCTTGGATAGATTATCAAGGGAAGAAGTACCGATACAATACTGCTTTCTTAGAGTTTGAGGGTTTTACATGTGCATACGTCGTTCCTTAGTCCATGACAATCTATTCTCACATAAAAACTTCTATAGCAGAAGGCGAAAGGTTACTTGCGGTTTTAATCGATCCAGATAAGACTGAACTCAATACGATTGAAGGCATTGTAACAAAAATCAACCAATCCATAGCAACACATATTTTTGTTGGTGGCAGTGAGGTGGGTGAAGGAGTTACGGAAACCATAGTAAAAGCTATCAAGCAACATACTGAGTTACCTGTAATATTGTTTCCAGGAGATGTAACTCAAATTACGGATAAGGCTGATGGTATTCTGTTTTTGTCTTTAATTTCAGGAAGAAATCCAGATTACCTCATTGGTAAACATGTTGAAGCGGTTTCTAAATTGACTAAAACACAACTGGAAGTGCTTCCGACAGGATATATTCTTATTGAAAACGGAAAGCAAACAGCTGTAGAACGTGTTAGTAATACCAAGCCTTTGGTGAGAAGTAATATTCAGCAGATAGTAGATACAGCCAAAGCAGGAGAACTTTTAGGAATGAAACTAATCTACCTTGAAGCTGGTAGTGGAGCAACGCATCCAATTGAGCCCGAGATTATTTCAGCTGTAAAACAGGAATTAAACATACCTTTAATTGTTGGTGGAGGTATAAGAACAAAAGAGCAATTAGAAGCCGCTTATAAGGCAGGTGCAGACTTAGTGGTCATTGGAACAGCTTTTGAAAACAACCAGCATTTTTTTGAACAAATAAAATTATAATCATGCAAATATCAGTAGACTTAACCTTATCTCCATTACAGGACGATTACGAAGCTCATATCATAGAGTTTATTAAAGTATTACGAGCTTCAAAATTTGAAGTTTTAGAAAACCCATTAAGTACTCAGATTTTTGGTGAGTTTAATGAGTTGATGTCTTTTCTTACTGAAGCCATTGAGACGTCTTTTGAAAATACAGACATTAGTGTACTCACTATGAAAGTGGTAAAAACGAATAGAAGCAATTATGAATCAAATTTTTGATTTCTTTTTTTCACAATATTCTGAATATGCTAGTATTGATATAGTTTTAGAAATTGTTGCTGTAGTTTTTGGTTTTCTGTCGGTTTGGTTCTCTAAGCAAAACAATATTTTGGTGTTTCCGACCGGAATGATAAGTACTATCATTTTTGTGTATCTACTACTAAAATGGGAGTTACTGGGAGATATGATGATTAACGTCTATTATTTTGCCATGAGCGTTTATGGATGGTTTATATGGACACGTAAGGTTGATGAAACCCATGTAACACCAATTTCCAGAACTTCATCAAAAGAAAAAAGTCTAAGCTTAGGTATCTTTTTAGCAACACTAGTTTTTGTTTTTATTGTTTACAAAACCTTTGATAAATGGAACGGTTGGGTAGCCTATATAGATACAGTTACAACAGCTATTTTCTTTGTAGGCATGTGGCTCATGGCAAGGCGAAAAATAGAAAACTGGATCTTTTGGATAATAGGTGATATTATCTCTGTACCTTTATATTTCTATAAAGGATTCACCTTCACCAGTTTTCAATATTTAGGATTTACTATAATTGCCATATTTGGATATTTAGCATGGAAGAAGCACTTAAACAACAACCTGCAAACTGCATAAAAGTCGTTTTATTTGGGCCAGAGTCAACGGGAAAAACAACTCTCTCCAGGCAATTGGCAAGACATTATAATTCGGTTTGGGTACCAGAATACGCGAGAGAATATCTTCAAAAAAAATGGAACAATGAACGAAAAACCTGTGAACCAAAAGATTTATTGCCAATTGCCATTGGCCAAATAAAATTAGAGAACGAATTGGCTCAAAAAACAGACTCCGTACTTATTTGTGATACCGATATACTTGAAACTAAGGTTTATAGCGAAGCATACTACTCAGGTGCATGTGACCCGATTTTAGAGACATATGCTCTAAAAAATTCTTATGACCTCTATTTTTTGACCTATATTGACACGCCTTGGGAAAAAGATGACTTAAGAGATAAACCCAATGAAAGAGAGCGAATGTTCAAAGCATTTGAAAATGCCCTCATAAAATACGACAGACCATATGTGCTGTTAAAAGGAAATAAAGAGGAGCGTTTGAAAATTGCTGTCGAACACATTGATAACCTACTTAACCATAAAAAATGAGTTTTACAGAAAACGACATTAAACAAATTAAGGCTAAAGGCCTAACGCTACCACAAGTAGAATCCCAAATCGAATTGTTTAAAACAGGAATCCCTTTTACCAACATCGCTGCAGCTGCTACGATTGGTGATGGTATCCTAGATTTATCCGAGCAAAAGAAAGAAGAAGCCATTTCGCATTTTGATAGTAATAAAAAAGGCTTGTCGCTTCTAAAATTTGTGCCAGCCTCTGGAGCTGCGACACGAATGTTTAAATTCCTATTTAAATTTTTAAAAGAATACGACCCTCAAAAGGAATCTTTAAATGCATTCATAAACAAGAATGATTCTAAGGATTTGGCTTTCTTTTTGGTAGGTTTAGAGAAGTTCCCATTTTATGAGCAGGTTTTAGAACGCTTACAAGTAAAAGGAATTGATTTTAAAACGTTGTCTACACAAGATAAGGCGTTGCATTTTGTACAAATAATGCTTAATGAAGATGAACTCAATTTTGGTAACTCACCAAAAGGATTGCTTCCATTTCACAAGTATAAAAACGGCTATATATCAACAGCGTTTGAGGAGCATTTGTATGAGGCAGCTCTTTACGCTTCAGATGATAAAAAAGCAGAGCTCCATTTTACAATTTCAGAAAGCTATAGAGATAAATTCACAGAAGAGTTTAGACGCATCGAGGAGTATGTGGAAGAAAATACAGGTGTGTCTTTTAATATTTCATTTTCATATCAGCAAGAATCTACAGACACAATAGCCGTTACACCCAAGGATGTCCCATTTAGAAATGATGATGATACATTACTTTTTAGACCATCTGGTCATGGTGCGTTGTTAAAAAATCTAAACGCTTTAGAAGCTGATGTTATTTTTATAAAAAATATAGACAATGTCGTCGTAAAACAGTATAAAGAAGAGGTTGCTAAGTATAAGAAAGTCCTTGCCGGAATTTTACTGAAACTACAAACCAAGTCATATGAATGTCTTAGGATCTTAGATCAGGAAAATATTTCTGACAAAGAGTTTGAAATGGTAGAAACCTTTTTAACCAATGAAATGTGCACTAAAATTTCGGGTGAGTACAAGAAATATTTAGATAAGTACAAAATTGAATACCTAAAGGAAAAATTGAACAGACCTATCCGAATTTGTGGAATGGTTAAAAATGAAGGTGAGCCAGGTGGTGGTCCTTTCTGGGTAAGGGATATCTATGGCAATCTGTCTTTACAGATTGTCGAGTCTGCACAAATAAATCTAAAAAATAAGAATCAAAAGGATATACTTACCAATGCAACACATTTTAATCCAGTAGATTTAGTGTGTGGTGTCAAGAATTACAAAGGCGAAAAATTTGATTTAGAAGATTTTGTGGACCATAATGCAGCATTTATTACCGCAAAAACCAAGTTGGGTAAAGATCTGAAAGCATTAGAATTGCCTGGACTTTGGAATGGTAGTATGGCACATTGGAACACTATTTTTGTTGAGGTGCCAATCATTACATTCAACCCTGTAAAAACTGTAAATGATTTATTAAAGGCGCCACACCAAATAGACTAATTGTGGATGTTGAAGCCTTAAAATCTGAATTAACATATAAAGCTGTTCGAAGCTCTGGTAGTGGAGGACAGCATGTGAATAAAGTGGCTTCTAAAGTAGTACTTTATTTTAATCTTGAAGCTTCTTCGCAATTTTCAGACGAAGAAAAAGAACGGCTAAAACAATACCTCGAAAATAGGCTAAACAAAGAAGGCATCCTAATCTTAGATTCTAGTGAAAGCCGCAGTCAGTTTAGAAACAAAGCTATAGTCACCCAAAAGTTTTTAGACCTAATCGCAGAAGGTTTAAAAGAAGAAAAAGAACGAAAGCCTACCAAAGTTCCTAAGGCCGTAAAACGCAAACGTCTCGATGCCAAACGCAAAAACGCTGAAAAAAAAGCCAATAGAAAACCTCCAAAAATCGATTAGTTTAAAAGCTCGTCATTTCAAGTGATTCTGAAGCATGAAGAATTGTATCGAGAAGTTTTTTAATAATTCATCAGTAATCATTTGTTATTACTCAATAGTAACTTATCTTTGCAGCGTTCTCAAAAAAGGGGTGCCAATAAGTGGCTGAGATCATACCCATTGAACCTAGAACAGGTAATGCTGTTTAGGAAGCGAGCGTTAAGAAAATGTCTGGTAGACATTTTTAGCGAGTGCGATTAGATCATCAATGTTGGTTTTACTTCTAAGCATTTAATGACTTTATAATTTCCATTTAATGTTTCAGAATTTTACCACCCTAGTATCAAATCTCATTCTAAGACTGCTCAAAAATCAATTATTAACAAAGAATAATTACCTCTTTTTATTCGATTATAAATTTATAGTCGCAATGAAATCTAGTATTCTTAATTTTCAATCTAGTTGTAGAACATTGTCAACTAGATTCAGTTTCGTCCTTAAAAATAATGTGACCGAAACTAAAAACTTATTCAACAATCTCTCAAAAACAAAACGACAGAGATTAACAATTTTCATTTTTATTTTAAGCCTTTGTTCAGCTTATGGACAAGAACAACAACAAGATAGCACTAAAACCGAAAAGCTAGACGAAGTTTTAGTAAAGGCTGTACGTGTAAAGGAAAAAGCGCCGATTACACACTCTAATGTCTCTAAAGAAGAGATTGCCAAGCGTAATTTAGGGCAGGATATTCCCGTATTATTAAATTTTTTACCATCTGTAGTTACAACAACTGACGCAGGTGCTGGTGTAGGTTACACAGGAATTAGAGTTAGAGGTGTAAGTCCACAATCTACCAACGTCACCATTAATGGTATACCTTATAATGATGCTGAGTCTTTAGGAACTTTTTGGGTTAATTTAGGAGACATAGCATCTTCTGTAGAAAGTTTACAATTACAGCGCGGTGTCGGTACATCAACCAACGGTTCAGGTGCTTTTGGGGCAAGTATCAATGTGCTTACAGATGCGGTTTCTAAAGAGGCCTATGGGGAAATTTCAAACTCATTTGGTAGCTTTAATACCAGAAAACATACAATTAAGTATAGCACAGGTTTATTAAATGACCATATCGAAATTGCTGGTCGTTTGTCTAATATAAGTTCTGATGGTTACATTGATAGAGCTTCTGCCGACTTAAAATCTTATTTTTTACAAGGGGCATATGTAGATGACAATACCTTGATTAAAGCCATTGTTTTTGGAGGAAATGAGGTTACCTACCAAGCTTGGTATGGTCTAGAGGATTTAGATCTATTAAGAAATAACCGTACGTTTAATGTCGCTGGTATATATACAGACGATAATGGTAACACACAATTTTATGACAATGAAGTGGATAACTACAGTCAAGATCATTATCAGTTACACTGGAATCAGCGCTATAACAACAATTGGTCTACAACTTTAGGCTTAAACTATACTTATGGTCGAGGTTATTTCGAACAATTTAGAGAGGATGATGATTTTTCAACCTATGGTTTTCAAGAATTGACCGTTAATGGTGAAACGATTAATACTACGGATCTAATACGTCGTCGTTGGTTAGATAACGATTTTTATGTGGTGAATGCGTCTGCCAATTATAAAGACACTTATATCGATTTAATTTTTGGTGGTTCATTTAGCCATTACGATGGTGACCATTTCGGTGAAGTGATATGGGCAGAATTTGCTAGTCAGACCGATATTAGAGACCGATACTACGATGGTAATAGCATAAAAAATGATTTATCTGTGTTCTCTAAAGCTAACTATAAGTTGAATGACAAAGTAAGTCTGTACGGAGATTTACAGGTTAGAAATGTAACATATAAAACCTTCGGAAGCACATCTGATTTAGTGGATTTTGAAGTTGATAAAGATTTCACATTCTTTAATCCAAAAGCAGGTATAACTTATGATTTGAATACAAATAATAGTTTTTATTTCTCTTATGCCAGAGCCAATAGAGAGCCAAACCGTACAGATTTTGAAAGCAATAACGATATTGAGCCAGAGCAGCTTAACGATTTTGAGTTAGGTTGGAGACATAAAAACGGAAACTTTACGTTTAATGCCAATGCTTACTACATGCTATATAACGAGCAATTGGTATTGTCAGGTCAGTTAGATGATGTTGGCAACCCTATACGTACCAATAGTGGTAAAAGTTACCGTTTAGGTTTAGAGTTAGAAGCTATAATTCCAGTAACACCAAAATTAACCCTACAACCAAATGTGACGCTGAGTTCTAACAAGAACAGAGAAACCATTATCGATTTTGATGGCGAATTACAAAACTTAGGTAAAACCGATATTTCATTTTCTCCAGAACTCGTAGCGGCAAATGCTATTGTGTTTCAACCAGTGCAAGATTTACAAGTGGCTTTGCTAAGTAAATATGTTGGTGAGCAATATATGAGCAATACTGAAGCTAATGTTTCTAAATTAGACAGCTATTTTATTAACGATTTTAATGTTAGTTACAAATTATTATTGCGAGGGAGCGATGAATCTCAACCTATTTTTGATTCAGTAGTGTTTACAGGATTAGTAAATAATATATTTAATGTAAAATATATTTCAAACGGTTACTATTATACTTTTGATGATACATGGTCAGATCCAAATGTGGTAACAACTATCGAAGGAGCTGGTTTTTATCCACAGGCCACTACCAACTTTTTAGTAGGTGTGACTTTGAATTTTTAAGAGAATTCAATACAATAAAAAAAACCGTTGAGCATGTGCTTACCGGGTTTTATATTTAAAATATTTCTTTTATTGATTTAGTTAGAAACCAAAAATTGTCCATTTCCTAAATCGTCAACTCTATATGGTTGTAGCGTACAGGGCTGTGTATTTCCGTCTAAACCCAAACCGGTAGCTAAACTGTACTGGTTAGCGTCATCGCAACTACAAACAACAATATCTCCACTACCAGAATCTGTAAGTGTAGAACAAGCAGCTGGTGCGTGGCTGGGGTCTGCAGCATCCCAAGCATAAAGTGTAGAAGAGGTTAAACGGTATAGCCAAATACCATTATTACCTTGATTAGCAACATAGACAGCGTTACCATTAAATTGTAGTTGGTTAAACTGTGGAAAATTGGTGTTTACTGCTAGGTTAACACCAGCATCAAATAAGAAGTTACAATTATTAATATTATTGTCGTCACCATTACACGACAGAACTATTAATGAGAGGATTATAATCAGTTTTTTCATCTTTAATTTTTGGGTTGAATTTACAATTATTTAAGCTATGCAGTAAATATTTTGTATATTTGCATTGTAATCTCGTTAGCGCGAGATTTTTTCTTTAGTCCCGAACTCGCTTCGGGATCTTTTTTGGAATAGCACTAGAGATTACGATATATAAAACGAATGAATTATGAGTAAAGTATCTTATTATACAGCAGAAGGATTGAAAAAATTACGAGAAGAATTAAATCATCTTAAGGATGTTGAGCGTCCAAAAGCGTCTCAAGCCATAGCAGAGGCTAGAGATAAAGGAGATTTAAGTGAAAATGCTGAGTACGATGCAGCTAAAGAAGCACAAGGAATGCTAGAAATGAAAATTTCTAAAATGGAAGAAACTTTAGCTAATGCTCGTGTTATTGACGAATCTCAATTAGACACTTCAAAAGTTTTGGCATTATCAAAGGTGAAGATTAAGAATCAAACCAATGGTATGGAAATGACTTACACTTTAGTTGCTGAGAGTGAAGCTGATTTAGTATCTGGTAAAATCTCCGTAAACTCGCCTATAGGTAAAGGTTTACTGGGTAAATCTGTTGGTGATGTAGCCGAAATCCAAGTGCCTAATGGTATCATGAAGTTTGATATTTTAGAGATATCTAGATAACTTGTTTCTGCGAAAGCTGAAATCTCAAATTATAAGCATGCAAAAGATTCCTTACTCAAGGAATCTTTTTATATTTATGGAGTACTGAAAATACCTTTACAATGGCCACACTGTTTACAAAAATTATTAATGGAGAGATTCCGTCTTACAAAGTTGCAGAAACAGAAGATTTTTTTGCATTTTTAGATATTAATCCTAACTCAAAAGGCCACACGCTTTGTATTCCTAAAAAAGAGGTTGATAAAATTTTTGACTTAGACGAACCCACTTACATGAGTTTAATGCAGTTTTCAAGACGTGTAGCTTTGGCTATGGAAAAGGTAATTCCCTGCAAACGTATTGGCATGTCTGTAATTGGCTTAGAGGTGCCACACGTACATGTGCATTTAATACCGCTTCATACTATGGAAAATGCACGTTTTAGCCATAAAGAAAAATTGACTTCAGAAGAGTTTGAGACTATCGCTAAAAAAATAGCAGAGAATTTTAATTAAAAAGAAATCACACCTGTTGCAAATAGAATTACTATAGCTACAATAAGTAAATCTAAAATGATAAATCCCCAAGCCAATGGTTTTAACTTTACTGATTTTGGTCTAGGTTGTATAGCACGTTGTTGATATTCTACAACACGCTCTATATCGTCTGTCCAACGCACAGGAAAAATTGTAGTGTTGCAATTATAACAGTGCATATGATGTGAGGTTTCAGAAGTAATGGCTTTATAAAAAATGTTTTCTGTCAACTTTTGCTTAAAGGTAATTTCTAGACCATCATTAGAATAGCATTCTGGACAGTTATTACTCAGTCTGGCTTCTTTTAAAGTGAAGTATTTTGATGAACCCATATCCAAATTTAAACTATTTTTTCAAATCATTTATAATCAATAGTTTCTACAATTGATAGCTTTTTGTTTCTTTAAAGCAATGGGTGTTTCTTAATGATAAACCAAAAAGCGAAATACTATTTCTAAAAAGTTTTTAAGGAAATCTGTATCGTTGTGCCTTTGCCAATTTCAGATTCTATGACCTTTATCTTCCCTTTGTGATAGTCTTCAATAATGCGTTTGGCTAAAGATAAACCAAGTCCCCAACCACGTTTTTTTGTGGTATAGCCAGGTTCAAAAATTTTAGTAAACACTTGTTTTGGAATGCCTTTACCTGTATCAGAAATATTTACAAATACTTGTTTTTCGGTTTGAGAGATGCTTAGTTTTAAGTCACCTTTACCTTTCATGGCATCAATAGCATTTTTAACTAGATTTTCTATGGTCCAGCTGTATAATTGAGCATTTAATTTTACAGGTATTGCAATGTCGGGATGTTCAATTTCAAAATTAATGAGTTTTGAAGATCTTGATTTTAAATACTCGTAAGACGAAGTGGTAACTTCAACTAAATCTAAAGTTTCAAGAGTTGGTGCAGAACCAATTTTACTAAAACGATCTGTAATGGTTTGTAAACGGTCTATGTCTTTTTCAATTTCAGTAATATAATCAGGATTTACATTCTCGTTCTTTAAGATTTCTGTCCAACCCACTAAAGAAGATAACGGAGTGCCAATTTGGTGTGCTGTTTCCTTTGCCATACCTGTCCAGAGTTTATTTTGCTCTGCGGTTTTTGTACTTCTGTAGAAGAAATAAACCACGGCAGCAAAAAGTAATATAATAAGTAGTAATGCTAGCGGATAATAACCTATTTTTTTGAGAAGAGGGGAATTACCATAGTAAATAGTTTGAAAAACTTCACCTTTAAATATGACCTCAATGGGTTCATTTTCACTTGAAAATTTCTTTATAAGATAATCAATGTAAATAGGATCCTTAAGTTTTTCTTCATCAAGATTTATATGATTGTTTACATCGCCATGTTTGTCTATAATCAGCATTGGAGTACTGGTCGTTGTTTCTGTTAGTACATGTGTTGTTACAGGATCTACATCAGCACTTAAATCATCTATACTTTTCAAAAAATTGTTCTGGGCTACAGACCAAGTTTTAATTTTTACGCGTTCTTCAGCCTTAAATTTTTGAAAAAAGGAATACGTATTCCAGAGAATGAGCGAGATAATAATAAAGGATGAGGCTATAATAACCCAACGGATGACATTACGGTTTGAGCTAATGGTCATTAGTTAATGCAATTTCTTTTTAAATATAATGTAAAACTGTTAATAATATTGTTTAGATACAAGGGTAAAACATTTTCATTGGCACAGCAATATAATTATCTTTGTTGAAAATCAGTAGGCTACATGATTTCATTCAACCCAAAAGACCTTTCAACAGGCAGATTACACGGTTATTTGCTTAGTGCGGTTGCACCAAGACCCATTGCATTTGCTAGTACAATAGATAAAGATGGAAATCCTAATTTATCACCATTTAGTTTCTTTAATGTGTTTAGTGCTAACCCTCCAATTTTAATTTTTTCTCCAGCCAGACGGGTTAGGGATAATACGACTAAGCATACTTTGGAGAATGTTGAGGCAGTTAACGAAGTAGTAATTAATGTGGTCAATTATGATATTGTACACCAAATGTCTTTGAGTAGTACAGAATATCCAGAAGGTGTTAATGAGTTTGAAAAAGCTGGTTTAACCATGTTGCCATCAGATGAGGTAAAGCCATTTAGAGTTGCAGAATCTCCAATTCAAATGGAATGTAAGGTTAATGAGATTGTAAAATTAGGAACAGAAGGAGGAGCAGGAAATTTAGTGATTTGTGAGGTTGTAAAACTTCATATTTCTGAAGAAGTAATGAACGACGATAATACCATTAATCAAGAGGCGTTAGATTTAGTAGCGAGAGCAGGCGGTAGTTATTATAGCAGAGCAAAAAGTGGATTTTTTGAAATCCCGAAACCATTGCAGACTTTGGGTATAGGTGTTGATAATTTACCAGACCATGTAAGGAATAGTATGATACTAACGGGAAATAATTTAGGAATGCTTGCTAACGTTGATAAGTTACCAACTAAAGAAGAGGTTAAGAAATTTGTAAATGATATCAGTGAGCGTTATCCAAACTTAAAAACAGCAACTCATAGAGAAAAACATAAACTAGCAAGAAATTATTTAAGCTATGGAGATGTGGAAAGTGCATGGAAGTTATTACTTTCGTAGCCTAAAGTTTTGTATTAAGAAAATATAAGTTTTTATAAGTAAAGCTTTGGTTTTTAGTGAAACCGATTAGTATTTAACATCGCTATTACAGAGAATAAAACAACGAAAAATTAAATTATAGATTAAGCAAAAATGGAAGTACAAGGAAGAATTAAGGTGATTGGAGAGACCCAAACTTTTGGAAGTAATGGGTTTAGAAAAAGAGAAGTTGTAGTAACAACAGAAGAGCAATATCCACAACACCTTATGATTGAGTTTGTTCAGGACAAAACAGATTTATTAAATAACTATCAAGTTGGGCAGCAGGTTAAAGTAAATATTAACCTAAGAGGTCGTGAATGGGTAAACCCACAAGGAGAAACCAAATACTTTAATTCTATCCAAGGTTGGAGAATTGAAGCTTTACAGGCAGATGCACCAAGTGGTGATATGCCACCAGTACCACCAACAGAAGCTTTTGAGCCTGTGAGTGATTTAAATGAAGACGATCACGACGATTTACCTTTTTAGTTAAAGAAAAAATTCTATAAAATTGAAAAGACTTGTTTTTGTAAAAACAAGTCTTTTTTTATTTTTAATTAATAAAAAAGTCCCAATGGTTAATTGGGACTTAGTATTGTGGTTTTAGGTTTTGATCTTCACAAACAAACTTAAAAAAAAGCAATGATGAACAAAAATTTATTTAGTAAAGATCAAGTCAAATATCAATAAAATTCTTATACTATCAAAACCAAGCCCTTTTTTTAACAATAAAAATCGCTAAAAAGCTTAACTAATGTACTTTTTAACTGATAAAATAGAGTTTCCAGACGTATCTGAAGCTACTTTTGAAGGCTTATTGGCTATTGGTGGTGACCTTTCCCCAGAACGTTTAATACATGCTTATTCTAACGGAATTTTTCCTTGGTTTGAAGACGAGGAACCTTTGCTATGGTGGTCGCCAGATCCAAGATTTGTTTTAGTCCCTCAAGATTTAAAGGTTTCTAAGAGCATGAAGCAAGTTTTGAAGAAAAAAAAGTTTAAGGTGACCGTCAATAGAGATTTTAAATCGGTTATTGAGCAATGTGCTCTAGCAAAACGCGAAGGGCAAGATGGTACTTGGATTACTGACCAGATGGTAGAAGCATATCTAAAATTACATCAATTAGGATATGCGAAGTCCGTTGAAGTATGGCAAAATGATAAGCTTGTTGGAGGACTTTATGGTGTAGATTTGGGTAATAAGATGTTTTGTGGTGAGAGTATGTTTACCAAAGTGAGTAATGCTAGTAAAGTTGGGTTTACAACCTTTGTACAAAACTCGCATTATAATCTAATAGACTGCCAAGTGTACACCAAACACCTAGAAAGTTTGGGAGCTAAATATATCCCAAGGGTAGAATTTTTGAAATATCTTTAAATTTTAAGTACAGCTGAAGTTAATAGAAACAATCTATGTTCTGTATTAAGATTAAAGGCTTCAAATCTATACTCTAAACCAAGTTGAAGTTTGAGGCTTTCTGAAATGAGCCATCCTATCAGTGATGTGGTTCTATGATCTAATTCTGGTTTTAGTCGTTTACTATGACTTATTAGCGCTTCCATAGAACTGACCAAATAAGCCTCACCAATATCTAATTTTTCACCATTAAGCGGAAAATCCAAAGCAAAACGATAGCGAGATCTTAGGATGGTGAAATCTTCTAAAAGACGCTGCTCAAAACGTACACGGTGCCCAAATCGTAGTGCTTCGCGTTTTTTTGTAAAGTTAAACTGTTGGGTTAAACGCAGCTCATTACTTCCGCCATCTATAGACTCTCTTATTCGGTATTGTACACCTAAACTAACAGAATGATTGTAATCTAAGTTTAAGGTAGAAAAATGTACAAAGTCGAGCTGCCGGTTTTCAAAATTGAAATTTGCGTTTTGATATAAAAAATAGCGAGAGCGAACAGCAAAATTAATTTTATAGGTACTATTAACATCTGTGTTTATTGCAAAACTAGATTCACCTAGACCCTCAAAATCAGATTGTGAAAACAACATGTTAAGTCCTGCTAAACATGCCCAAAAAACTAAAATACTTTTAGTATAGGACATGCTCGTATGATGTTGGGTTTAAAATTCTGAAGTTGACAAACTCACCTAATGGGTTAAAGGTAAACTCTCTAACATCTCTTTCTTTATCGGACTTGACCTCTGCAATAATCTCCAAGTTTGGAGCTTCTGAAGAAGTGTTTTTTACAATGTTGTTTACAAAAGTTATTGCATTTAATTCTACAGAATAAACATACTGCTGTTGTAGTTTTATAATCTTGTGTTTCTTGAACGAATCCTTAAAATAGTCATTGATTTTAACCTTCACAAGCTCACTCAATAGTTTAAATTTAGTGAGGACTTCCAAATCTTCAATAACTCCATCTTCAGAAAACTCTAGACTATAGCGTTTTCTTTTGTATTTGAATTTTACTTCAAAACTTTGTTTTTTGCCATCAGTCTCTTTGTAAAACCTAAGACGCTTACAATCATCAGGCAAACTCTTTATTACCTCAATGGCAGCTTCTGGAAATTCTGATTCAGTGATACGCTCTTCCTTTTCATTTTTAGTTTGACCAAAAACAAATTGATAAAAGCATAATAAAACAATCAATACTTTAAGTTTCATTTTTAAACTTCGTTATATCTAAAGCAAGATACTTCATGGTCGTTTACCATACCAGTAGCCTGCATATGTGCATAGATAACAGTAGTGCCAACAAATTTGAATCCGCGTTTTTTTAGATTCTTACTTATTTTGTCACTAAGCTCAGTATTAGCTGGCGCTTCTTTATAATTTTTAATACTGTTCTGTATAGGTTTTCCATCTACAAAATTCCAAATATATTTTGAAAAACTACCAAACTGGTCTTGGATTTTCATAAAAGCTTGAGCATTGGTTACAGTAGCGTTTACTTTTAATTTATTTCTTATAATGCCTTCATTCTCAAGTAGCGTTTCAATCTTAGCTTGCTTATAGTTTGCAATTTTTTTGTAATCAAAATTGTCAAAAGCTTTTCTAAAATTTTCGCGTTTGCGTAAAACTGTAATCCAACTCAATCCAGCTTGAAAGGTTTCAAGAATCAAAAACTCAAATAATTTGTCATCATCATAAACAGGAACTCCCCATTCTTGGTCATGGTAGGCTTCATAAAGCGGATCGCCAACACACCAACCGCATCTGTGCTTTGTCATTTTGTAAGGTTTAGAGTTTTATGCTACTAAGGTAACAAGTGTCACATAATTTATGGGCAATCAGCACTATTTTTGTAAACTGAAAATCAAAAAAATTAAAAACAATAACATCACTGAGTTTATAAACCAATTAGTTTTACCACGATGGAAATTTTAGAAAACACAATGACTACAGATATCATCAAAGAAAGTTTAAATAAATCAATGAGCTATAACGACTACAGAACTTTAGTTGCAACGCTTGTTGAAGAACAATCAACAACTGGTAACGAGAAAACCGAAGCGTTGATAGATTACACAAAAATGAATGACAGACGTATGAAACGCTGGGACAAAACGGTTAAGCTCTCTGATGATGCCATCGAAAAAATTACAGCATATTCTAAAAAAGTAACTTGGCTAGTACTAACGGAGAGTTGGTGTGGTGATGCGGCTCATATAATACCTGTGATTAACAAGGTGGCTGAGCAAAACGACAATATAGATTACAAAATTGTGTTGAGAGATGACAATGAAGATTTAATGGATGCATTTTTAACCAATGGCGGTAGAGCAATACCAAAACTCGTTATGATTGATAACGAAACAAACGAGGTAGTAAATACATTTGGGCCAAGACCAAACGTGGCTACTGAAATGGTAAATGTTTACAAAGCTCAGCATGGCAAATTAACACCAGAATTTAAAGAAGATTTACAGCGTTGGTACAATAAAGATAAAGGACAATCTACAGTTGAGGATTTAGTAAATCTCTTATAATTAGTGCTTCCCTCTAAACAAGAAAGTAATCGTACCAATTTGCTTAGTTTTGCTAGAAGAATCAAATTGAACCTCTTTAGCATATTCTATAGCGCGATTTATTAAACATTGGTTGCTGGAATTTGAAGACCCATTAACAGAGGCATCGGTAACGATGCCTTTTCCATTTACCACAATATTCACCACGATTTTACCACCTCTTTCACATAAGTAACGTGGAATATCGTAGTCTTGCATAGTTCTGCCCACTAAGGAATATGTCAGTGTACTTTTTGTTTTGGCGTGTTCATCAGCTATTTTTTTGTTTTCGAGACGTTTGTTTAATTCTTCCTGAAGTTTTTTATAAGATTCGGTTTCTTCTGAATTTAAAGCGTAAGCATTACCATTGGCATAGGATTGAGTAATGCTCGTTTCTTCTAAAACTTCACTGGTTTTGGCTTCTTCTAAAGCTTTAGTGGTGCGCTCAAAATCATTAGCGCTAATGGTTTTAAAATTACGCATCATGTCTTTGTACTCCTGGTCTTCGTTAAAGGCTTTATTGGTAGATTTTCCATTTAGATCATCTAAGAGCTCTTTTTCTTTCTCAGTAATTTCAGGTTCAGGTAAAACTTCATAATAGCTTTCGGTAATGAGTTTGCCTTTTTGTTTTAACTGAAGACTAAACATAGCTAGCACAATAGTTCCTGTAATTAGGAATGTGATGATACCTGCTTTATATTGTTCAATAAACTTCAAAGTTATAAGAGATTCATGTGTTTAGATATACGAATATAACCATGAAAAAGTTTAAATCGCATTAACTAAACCCTTATTAACTTGAATGATGTATAAGATTAAGACGTCACTTCGAGTGAAATCCTGAAAAGAATTTTGTATCGAGAAGTAAAGTTATAAAAGAAATTTTCTTGTTTTCGATACAAATTTCACTCATTCCAATCGTGAAATTCACTCTAACTGACGAAAATTTATGTCTTGTTAAATCATTAATCTAGTGGAAGCGTAGCTATAAAATCTTCAGGACTTAGTGCATTTTTAACCTCAAAATCACCAATACGCGTACGTCTTAAAACCGATAGATGAGCACCAGAATTTAAAGCTTTTCCAAAGTCGTGTGCAAGCGAACGAATGTAAGTGCCTTTACTACAAACCACTCTAAAATTAAGCTCTATTGAATTTTTAAGTATATTTATGTCTGTAATCTCAAATTCAGAAATTTCAATTTCTCTCGACTTAATTTCTACAGCTTCACCTGCTCTGGCAAATTCGTACAAGCGTTTACCATCTTTTTTTATCGCTGAAAAAACTGGTGGATATTGCTCTATTATACCAATGAATTGTTTAGTGGTTTTGTGGATTAAGTCTTCAGTGATATGATCTATCGGAAAGGTAGCATCAATTTCGGTTTCTAAATCGTAGGATGGAGTTGTGCTACCAACAACAAAAGTACCTGTATATTCTTTTTCCTGACCTTGAAAGGCGTTAATCTGTTTGGTCATTTTACCAGTACAAATCACTAATAGACCTGTGGCAAGCGGATCTAAAGTACCAGCGTGTCCAACCTTTATTTTCTTAATCGAATACGCTTTTCTAAT
>JASBSA010000134.1 GCA_030149175.1 Winogradskyella sp.
AACTGATTTAAATGCGCAGCAAGACCCTCAGTACACGCATTACATGTACAATACATTGAGTGTAAATCCAGCTTATGCTGGTCAGAGGGAAACGCTGAGTGTTGTAGGTTTGCATAGATCTCAATGGGTTGGTATTGATGGCGCACCACAGACACAATCTTTAGGTATTCATTCACCATTACGTAATGAGCGTATAGGTTTAGGACTAAATATTGTAAGTGATGCTCTAGGTCCAGTGAGAGAGACTTACCTAGATGCTAATTTTTCTTATACCATTCCATTAAACGCTAACGATCTAAAATTATCATTTGGAGTAAAAGGTGGCTTTCATAACTTACAATCAGATTGGTCTTTAGGTGTTATTCGAGAAGTTGGTGACCCTACATTTGCAGATAATTTAAGCACATGGTCACCAACTATAGGCGCAGGTTTATATATGCATACTAGAAAATGGTATTTAGGTTTAGCTGTTCCTAATTTTTTAGAGACAGAGCATTATGATGATGTTCAAGTGTCGTTAGCTAATGAGCGAATGCATTTCTATGCCATAGGTGGTTACGTATTTAATCTCAGTGAAACTTTAGAGTTAAAGCCAGCATTCTTAGTTAAGGGAGTTTCTGGTGCACCACTAATTACTGATATTTCAGCAAATTTCTGGTATAAGAAAAATCTAACTGCTGGTTTAGCTTGGCGATGGGATGATTCTGTTAGTGCACTTGTAGGTTTTCAAGCCACGCCTGGAATGTTTATTGGTTACGGATATGATTTAACTACTACAGGATTAAATAACTATAATAGCGGAACTCACGAAATAACTTTAAGATTTGAAGTAAAACGATTAGGTAGAATTTTATCACCACGTTTCTTCTAAAAATAAGACTATGAGAACAATTTCAAGATATATAAGTTTAGTTTGTGCAGGTATGTTTGCCTTATCTGCCTTTGCTCAAAATGGTAAAATAAAAAGCGTTGAAGACGATTACAAAGATTTTGCATACGTAAAAACAAGTGAAGTCCTTCTGGAGGTGGCCAATAAAGGCTATAAGTCTGCAGATCTTTTTCAGAAATTGGCAAATTCCTTCTACTTTAGAAATGATATGGAGAATGCTGCAAAGTGGTATGGCGAGTTATTTACAATGAATGAAGTTATTGATCCCGAGTATTATTTTAGGTATGCATTAGCTCTTAAAGGCATTGAAAACTATGAAGAGTCTGATAAATGGATGAAGAAATTCAATGAGCTTAAGCCAGATGATATGAGAGGCAAAGCATTTCTTTCTAAAGTAGACTATAGATCTAATATTGAAGAGCAAAGTCGTGATGATATAGAGGTTCAAAATTTAGAAATCAATACAGAGCTTTCAGATTTTGGTACAACAGAATACGAAAACGGAATCGTCTTTGCATCAGCTAGAGGAGGTGGACGTAAATATAGATGGAATGAGGAACCTTATTTAGATTTATATGCAGTTGAAAAAACCGAGAATGGTTTTGGAGAAGTAAAAGAAATCGAAGGAAAAGTTAATACAAAGTATCACGAGTCTAGTGCTGTATTTTCACCAAATGGCAAATACATGTTTTTTACCAGAAATAACTTCTATAGATTAAAGTATAAAGAAGATGGTACAGGGATCAATAGATTACAATTATACAGAGCTACATTAAGTGAGGACGGTACTTGGGATGAGATTCACAAAGTTCATTTTAATAGCGAAGATTACAGTGTTGCTCACCCAACGTTAAACCTAACAGGAACACGATTGTACTTTGCATCAGATATGCCAGGTACTTTTGGTCAGTCTGATATTTTTGTGGTAGATGTTAATGATGATGGTACGCTTGGCGAACCAGAAAATTTAGGATCATCTATAAATACTGAAGGGCAAGAGTCTTTTCCTTTTATGGATACCAGTGGTAATTTATTCTTTTCTTCAACTGGTTTCCCAGGTTTAGGAGGTTTAGATGTTTTTAAATCTGAAGAATTAGATCAAAAAGTAGCAGCAGGTTCTAATAGAAATTTTCCAATCGAAAATATTGGAAAACCAGTAAATAGCCCAGCCGATGATTTTGGGTATTATGAGAATTTAGTGACCAAGCGCGTGTATTTCAGTTCTAATAGAGAAGGTGGTAAAGGTAGCGATGATATATATACGTTTGAAGTGCCAGAGTGCGAGCAATTGGTTTTTGGTACTGTTCAAGACAGTAAGACAGACGAACTTATTCCTAACGCTACAGTGATACTATTTGATGGCAACGGAAACGAAATAGAACGTAAAACTGTTGGTGAAGACGCAGCTTTTGACTTTGAGTTAGATTGTGAGATGGAATACCTTATAAGAGGTGAGAAAGAAACTTATGCCTCTGACGAAAAACGTTTTACAACACCTAAGAAAAAACAAGAGTTACAATTACAGTTACTTTTAGAAAAAGATGTACAAGAAATCAATCCGTGTGATGATTTAGCTAAGATTTTAGACATTCCAATAATTTACTTTGATTTCGATAAGTCTAATATTAGATATGATGCTGAAATTGAATTACAGAAAGTATTAGCGGTATTGAATAAGTATCCAACAATAAACATTGATATTCGTTCGCATACAGACTGTAGAGGTCTTGCAGATTATAATGAAAAGCTATCAGATAGAAGAGCCAAGTCCACACGTCAGTATTTAATCGATAACGGTATTGCTGCAGATAGACTTACAGCTAAAGGATATGGAGAATCACAATTAGTTAACGATTGTGGTTGCGAGCCAACAAACGAGTCTAGCTGTTCTGAAGATGAACATCAATTAAATAGACGCAGTGAGTTTATCATTACCAGTATTAATGGTAAATCTTGTGATGATAAGGAATAAAACTTTAAAGAAATAAATTAAAAAATAGCCGTTTAATTATTTAAACGGCTATTTTTTATGAAATCCTTTAGTTTTTTTAACACTTTAGATGTTAATTTTGCTTTATGAAAGAAGAACAAGTCATCCTAGTTGATGAAAACGATAATAAAATAGGCTTAATGCCAAAAATGGAAGCTCATGAAAAAGCGCTGTTGCATCGTGCGTTTTCAGTTTTTGTTTTCAATGATAAAAATGAATTAATGCTTCAGCAACGTGCATTGCATAAATATCATTCACCTGGTTTATGGACCAATACCTGTTGCAGTCATCAAAGAGATGGAGAATCTAATTTAGAAGCTGGTAAAAGACGATTAGAAGAGGAAATGGGCTTTGTAACCGAATTAGAAGAGACAATCTCATTTATTTATAAAGCACCATTTGATAATGGATTAACAGAGCACGAGTACGATCATATCATGATTGGGTATTATAACGATGAACCCAACATTAATGAAGATGAAGTTGCCGATTGGAAATGGATGAACTTGGAAGACGTTAAAGTTGATATAACTTCACACCCTGAGAATTACACGGCTTGGTTCAAAATTATTTTTGATAAGTTTTATGAATCTATAAACGTAAAAAAATCATGAGGGTAACGGTACACAGAAAAGCACACTTTAATGCAGCTCATAGGCTCTATAGAAAAGACTGGAGTTTCGAGAAGAATGATGAAGTTTTTGGCTTGTGCAATAATCCAAATTTTCATGGCCATAACTACGAGCTTATAGCTAGCGTTACTGGAGAAATAGATCCTGAAACAGGGTATGTTATAGATGTAAAAATTCTAAAAGATATTATTAAGTCTGAAGTAGAAGATGCCTTTGACCATAAGAACTTAAATGTTGAAGTACCAGAGTTTCAAGATTTAAATCCTACAGCAGAGAATATTGCTGTAGTCATTTATAATAAAATAAAAGCAAAATTAGACCCTAAGTTTCATTTAGAAATTACATTGTACGAGACTCCGCGTAATTTTGTAACCTACTCAGGAGAATAATTTATGACTATTAAGCTTTATCCTTTAAAATTTCACCCCATATTAAAAGACAAAATTTGGGGAGGTACCAAACTTGTAAGTCAACTTAATAAATCATCTGTCTCTAATCAGTTGGGTGAAAGTTGGGAAATAAGTACAGTTCCTGGTGATATTTCAAAGGTTGTAAATGGAGACCTTAAATCGCGTAATCTTCAAGATTTACTAGAATTATATACAGCAGATTTAATTGGAAAAAAAAATCACGAACGGTTTGGTAATAATTTTCCTTTACTAATTAAATTCATTGACGCGAAGCAAGATTTAAGTATTCAGTTACATCCAGATGATAATTTGGCCAAAGCGCGTCATAATTCTTTCGGTAAGACAGAAATGTGGTATGTAATGCAGGCAGATAAGGATGCCAATCTTATAGTCGGTTTTAATCAGAAAGTAAATAAGGAAGTCTATTTAAGGCATCTTGAAGAAAAAACTTTGACAGAAATTTTAAACTTTGATAAAGTAAAAGAGGGAGATACTTATTTTATTGAAGCTGGTAGAGTACATGCTATAGGTGCTGGTGTTATGTTGGCAGAAATACAACAAACCAGTGATGTTACCTACCGTGTTTATGATTGGGAAAGGGTGGATGATGAAGGTAATGAGCGCGATCTGCACAACGATATAGCCATAGATGCTTTTAAATTTAATCTTAAAGACGATTTTAGAGTTGATTATAAAAAGAGAAGAAATATAACAAACGAAATGGTCAGCTGTCCATTCTTTACAACTAATTATTTAGAATTAGATAGGGAATTGTCTAAAGAAAACACACACGATTCGTTTATAATTTATATGTGTGTTGATGGAGAAGTAGAAGTAACCACAGAAAATACAAAAGAACTGATTTCAAAAGGAGAAACGATCCTTATGCCAGCAGCTATTAAGGATTTTACTCTTAAGACAAAGAATGCAAAACTGCTCGAAGTTTACATTTAAAAATTGATAAAGTAAATCATGGATTCCGTACATTTGTACCCAAATTAACATAGATAATTATGGCAAATAAAAGAGATTTAAAAAAAGACATCAATTATGTTTTTGGTGATATTATTGAAGCAGTTTATTATTGGGAATTAGAAAACGCAGAAAAACCGACTAAAGAGAGTAATGCTATTATAGATGAAGCCATTGCGTCTTTTGATGAATTAATTGCTCGTGTTAATAATAGAAGTGTAGAAGATGCAAAAGCACACTTTAAAGCAATTAATAACGACCTTGAGTCTAAGGGTAGAGCATTAATCGAAAGAATTAATAAATTAAAATAAAAGGACTTGCAAAATTGAATTTAAGGTTTAATTTTGCGTCGCTTTTTGCCGATATAGCTCAGCTGGCTAGAGCAGCTGATTTGTAATCAGCAGGTCGTGGGTTCGAGTCCCTCTATCGGCTCTATACTATAAACTCTAATTACAATCTGTAGTTAGAGCTTTCTTTTTTAATTTTTTAAAGCTTTTTTACTCTTCGTTTTTTCTGTTATTGATAACTTTTCCTAGTTTTTTACCGTAAAATGAATTTTTAATCTCTTCTGTTAAACCATTATAAACAGAATCTACATAAATAGGATTTGCGGAAGGGATTTCATAGAGAGCAAGATAAGGCGCTATAATATTGTCTCTATTATTTAAAGCAAATTGAATTGTATAGGAGTACTTGCGCTTAAATAAGACTTCAGAGGCTTTATTCAGTGAGTCTACAGCAGTACTGTCATTATCCTTTTTAGCTAAGAAGCTAGCTTCGATAATATCTAAATTCTGATTATTGAATTTAGACATAACTTTGGTGTACTCATTTAATAATTCTTGTTGTTTAGAACCTTTTATTTCAGCATCGAAATTAAAGTTTTTCAAAGTAGTTTTTACTTCTGTAACACCCTTATCTGCAAAAAATGGAATGTAGTGTTCATCACCATCATTCTTAAATAATTTGAGATAAAGTAAGATGGGCTCTTCTAAATTTGTTTTTAAAGTAAATTCCGGTTGACCAGAAATGGCCATAGAATCTAAATCTATTATGGTAGAGTCTCCCTCTTTTTGAAGATAAACTACACCTTTTTTAAGCCCTTTTATACTACCTTTTAAGGTAAAGTTAGCATCATTGTTTTTCCCACAGGAAACAATAAGCAATAGCATAACCAATAGGTTTAGCATTTTATAGAAATTTGTCATGTTTAGATTAAAATTTAGCTGCGCAAATATCATATTTTGAAATTAAAAATACTAGCCACCAGCTGCTAATTGCATTAAAATTGTACAGCCAATAGCTGCAATAGTACCGACAGCATACCCAAACACAGCTAATAAGACACCTACCGTTGCTAATGAAGGATGAAAAGCAGAAGCAACAATTGGAGCAGAAGCCGCTCCACCAACATTAGCTTGGCTACCTACAGCCAGGAAGAAGTAAGGAGCCTTAATAAGTTTAGCCACAAGGATTAATAATAGTGCGTGAATTGTCATCCAAACTACACCTATCGCAATCAGTCCGAGATTATCAAAAATTAAGGTTAGATCCATTTTCATTCCAATGGTTGCAACAAGGATATAGATAAATACACTTCCAAATTTACTCGCACCAGCACCTTCATAATTTTTGGCTTTGGTAAAGGATAGAAGAATAGCAATAAGCGTTGCAATACTTATCATCCAAAAGAAGGAGGAGTCTAGAAAGGTAAATATGTTTCTAGTGGTTTCGGATTGTATATTGCCTACAATGTCTTTAAATAATGGAGCTAGATAACCAGCACATAAATGAGCAATACTTACAGTTCCGAAAGCTATGGCGACAATAATCATAAGATCTGTGAGCGAAGGATTTCTTTTAACTTTTTCTGAAAACTGAGTCACCTTTTCTTTTAAACTTTCTATGGAAGATGTATCGGCTTTTAACCACTTATTAATACCGTTTCGTTTACCAATACCAAATAAAATAATAGCCATCCAGATGTTGGCAACAACAATATCTACGAAAACCATGCCTCCATATAGTTTTTGGTTATAGCCATAAATTTCTAACATGGCTGTTTGGTTGGCACCACCACCAATCCAGCTTCCTGCTAAAGTAGAAAGGCCTCTCCATACAGCATCAGGACCAGCTCCACCAACAGTTTCTGGAGAAACTAATGAGATTAATAAAATTGCGATAGGACCACCAATAACAATACCTATTGTACCAGTAAAAAACATGGCAAGCGCTTTCCAACCCAAATTAAAAACAGCTTTTAAATCTATACTCAATGTCATTAAGACCAAAGCAGCGGGTAATAAATAACGACTGGCAACATAATATAAATTAGAGCTGTGTTCTGTTTCTACACCTGTTTCAGATACTGTTGTCCATTCAGGTGCAATAAGTCCTGTTGTTGTTAAAACAGCCGGTAACATATATGCCATAAATAAGCCTGGCACTATTTTATAGAATTTTGCCCAAAAACCAGTTTTAATAGATTCTGTAATAAAGACTAAACCTAATGCAAGCATTAGGAGACCAAATACAATTGTATCGTTAGTAAAAATAGGAGTGTTGTCCATAGTTAGGATTATTAGTTGCGTGCAAAATACCAAAATAAAGGGCAATAAAAAAGTGACTGTTTCCAATCACTTTTCTTCATCTGTTTTATCTTTCTTTTTGGGTTGTCTGTTATGTTCTTTTAAATATTGCATTAGCATCCATTCTATTTGTCCGTTAGTACTACGAAACTCATCTGCAGCCCATTTTTCAACAGCTTTCAGCATATCTTCATTAATTCGTAATGCAAAGGCTTTCTTCTTAGACATTGATATTTAGTTTTGTTTTATAGGCTTCAATAATGCGTTTGGCATCTTCTGGTTTTTGCGTGCCTAGTAATAGTTTTTTTCCATTTCTTAATTCGAGTTGGATACCTATATCTCCTGATACATTGATAGCTCTTCCTTTAGATTTGTTCCAAAGAGCTCCACCTTTTAGTCCCCAACCACCAAACTCGGTAATGGCATCATAGTTTCTAACATAGGCCTTATTGATGTCTTGCCATTCTATAAGTTTGAGTTTAAATTGAAATGGAAAGAATTTATAATGAATTCCTTTTTTATCAATTCTTGTGCTTAGTTTAAAGAAGAATATAATACCAGAAGCAATTAAAATAATTGATATTATAGATATTAATTCAATGGATGAAAGGTTTTTGGGATTATTAATATAGGTATGCAAAAGGATGACAACAGGAACTATAGTGCTAATAGCTACTAGCACTATAATCCATGTTTGGTTAAAACGTTGCTCTTCCTTAAAAATTTGCATTATCTATTTTTATCGCGTTCAAAAACTATAAAAGAGATCATATGTTGGTTTGGTGTTATTTCAGCCAATCTCCAACCTTCTTTTGCATACTTATTTAGTATGTCTTCTAATCTGTCAGTATGATTTTTCCAGCCTAGTTTTGGCTTTATTACTTTATATTCTTTCATATTATTCTTCATTTTCCCCTTTAAATATGACTAAAGCCAATATTACACCGATTATAAGTCCAATCACAGAGCCGTAGACAGTGCCCATAGCTACAGTACCAGTAACAGCTCCTATAGTCGTGCCTATACTTGTTCCGAAAGCGCTACCTAAAGCAATGCTATATGTTTGATTTTTGTTCATGATTAATGACTTAAGGTTCCGGTATTGACGACGGGAGCAGCTTCTTTGTCCCCACAAAGTACAACCATGAGGTTACTTACCATAGCTGCTTTGCGTTCTTCATCTAGCTCTACAACTTGGTTTTTGTTAAGTTCTTCTATAGCCATTTCTACCATGCTTACAGCGCCTTCTACAATTTTATGTCTGGCAGCTACGATGGCAGTGGCTTGTTGACGTTTTAGCATAGCATTAGCAATTTCTTGCGCATAAGCTAAATAGCCAATACGTGCTTCTAAAACTTCGATACCAGCGATGGATAAACGCTCATCAATTTCTTTTTCTAGAGCTTCACTTACTTCATTTACACTAGAGCGAAGGGTGATATCTTCATCATGACCTTCATCGGCAAAATTATCGTATGGATACATGCTAGCAAGTTTTCTTACAGCGGCATCAGTTTGTACACGAACAAAGTTTTCATAGTTGTCTACATCAAAAGCAGCTTTGTAGGTATCTTGCACTCGCCAAACTAATATGGTACTTATCATTACAGGATTACCTAGTTTATCGTTTACTTTTAGGCGTTCGCTATCAAAGTTACTTGCTCTCAGAGAGATTTTCTTTTTGGTATAAAACGGGTTTACCCAATAAAAGCCGTTCTTTTTAATAGTGCCAACGTATTTACCAAATAATAAGAGTACACGAGAACCATTAGGTTGTACCATAACAAAACCAATAGCCATCACTATAGATAATATTATACTAATGATTGGCCAAGGTGTTTTTAAGGCTATAATAGTGGCAATACTACCAAAGAACACCACTAAAAACACAAATAGCATAAAGTATCCATTTGCAGGAACGATGATTTTTTCTTCTTTCATAATTAAAAATTTAATTGGTTAATCATTTAAAATTCAATATGATATTAAAATGATATCATAAAGATATGTAAGATTAGTGTGTGTTTCCAAATATTTGTTACATTATTTATGAAAAAAAATAAAAATTTGAGTTTGGCACGCGGTTTGTTATATATTAAGTGTAATGGATACAGCGATAGTTACAATCGTAACAACACTACAAAATCGCGACATTACATTTTGGTTGGTTAGTTAGTAAAAAAGCATCTCAAATTTGAGATGCTTTTTTAATTGTAATTATACTGTAAGAAGGGCTAAGAGTTTATGAACTCAACAACACTTTTAATAAGTTCTGGTGAAATTTCTCTGAAAGCTTCATTATAAGATTTTGAGTTTTCTAAATCATCGCCTTTAATTTCGAAGAAGACATGATTCATGTTTTCAATGATTTTTAATTCAGCGTTTTCATTGGCTTCTTTTAATAACTGAGCTTCTTCTTCCGATACCTGAAGATCTTTTGTGCCATTAACAATAAGTATTGGAATATTTAATTCGCTAATAACTTCGGTAGGATTGTATTGCATCCAATTTATCATAAAAGGTTGAATATCTATATTAAAAACAGAAGCTAATGTTTGTGGATACTCTGTAGTGGTTTCTCCTTTTTTTAGTTTATCGACTATCTTTTGTGCTTCCTCACCAAGTTTTGGAGCCATATTGGTCACTTGATCTACAATAACATCTCCAATATTTTGTCCTGCACCTGCTAATGATATAAAACCATCAGCTTTGTCCTTAGCGGCCAGCATACCTACTAAACTTCCTTGGCTATGGCCAATGATGTAGATTTTTGAAAAGGTTTCTTTAGCTTTAAAGTAGTTGATAATAGCTTCAGCATCATTAACAAAGTCATCAAACATTATGTTTTTATCAACATTGCCTTGACGTATTTGCTTTACAATACGCTTATCGTATCTAAAGGTAGCTATACCCTTGTTAGATAAACTCTCTGCCAATTTTTTTAGTGAATTGCTTTTTAAGAAGTTTTGGTTTCCATTTCTATCCGTTGGGCCAGAACCAGCTATGATTATAGCTAAAGAAGGTTGCTCAACATTGTTTGGATTGAGCAAAGTACCATCAATGAATTTAGTAATAGAAACTTCTTCTTCAGTAAATGATTTTTCTTGGCTAAACAAAACAGATGAAATCAAAACAAAAAATACTGTTAGATAGCTTTTCATGGTATAATAATTTTTAATGTTGTAAAGTTAATTTATAATGTTATCAATAATTATACTTTCAACTTTTTTAGAAGTGTTTTATTGTGAATTTTTATTCAATTTTGATTTTGACGACTATGCATTTTATCGACGAAATGCATATTTTTATCTTTAAATGTTAAAATTAAACGTATTTCATCGATTAATAGTGTTTTTAAGCGACAAAATTAAAACCTAATTATATATTTGAAGTGTACTAAAATTTAGTTTTTAGTTCAATGGATTAATTAATTAATATTTGCATTATGTTATGTTGACTTAGAGACCCTAAAT
>JASBSA010000159.1 GCA_030149175.1 Winogradskyella sp.
ATTAAGCTATGAATAGAACTAAAGGACTTCTAAAAAGTAGTCCATCATTTCTTCCTTAAGATCATAATGTAATTTTATATAGGTGCGCATGTCTTCTCTTAATGTGTGTTGTTCATTTTGAAGTCTTCCATCTATATTTTCATTAAAATCTACATTATTGATATTTGCCAATTTATTTCGGCATCTGTGCATCAATTTAGAAATAGCGTCCTTCTCTATCATTATTCTATTTTGAAAGACTTCTAACTTTTTTAAAGCTATTGGATCTTCAATGCGTTCTACAGCTTCTTCTAACTTTTCCTGAAAGGTGTCCATTTCATTAAAATGAAATCTTAACTCTCGTTTCCATGTTTCTATATTAAACTTTAAATCGCTTAAATACATTACTTTACTGTGCATGTCTCAATATTTTTATGTGGTTATTAATTCTTGTTCTTTTATTAATTCCTTTTGTATATGATTTGGTACGGAAGCATAGCCGTCAAACTTTGTTGAATATGTCGCTCTACCCTGCGTTAATGATCGTAATTGAGTCGAGAAATCCGTCAATTCAGCTGAAGGAATAGTACATTTAAGTATTTGGTAATTAAATTCCGTTTCTACACCCTGAATCATAGCTCGTCTGCTTTGAAGTTCGGTCATGACACTACCTACCATTTGTTCTGGTACACGTAAGGTCATTTGATCAATTGGCTCTAAAAGTTTAGGATTTGCATTTAAAAAGGCCTCCTTAAAGGCATGAGCACCTGCAATTTTAAATGAAATGTCGTTAGAATCTACAGCATGCATCTTACCATCGTAAACCATTACTCTGACGTCTCTTATATAAGATTTGGTTAAAGGACCAGACTCCATAACCTCTAGAATTCCTTTCATTATAGAAGGTAAATAACGTTGATCTATCACACCACCTACAATACAGTTATAAAATACTAATTTCCCTTCCCAAGGCAAGTCTACTTCTTCTTTGCCTCGTAATGAAAACCCTTCAGGTTCTGGCATTCCTTCGTAATACGGTTCAATTTTTAGGTGGACTTGTCCAAACTGACCAGAGCCTCCACTTTGTTTTTTGTGTCTGTAATTAGCCGTGGCACTTCTCTGAATGGTCTCACGATAAGAAATTTTAGGTGATTCAAATCTAGCTTTAACATCATAGATGTTTTCTAAAATCCAAGTTAATGTTGCCAAATGAAGTTCTCCCTGTGTACCAACCAAAGTTTGGTGTGTTTCATTATTATAGCTTAAATCTACTGTTAAATCTTGACTATGGATGCGTTTTAAAGCTTCACTCAGTTTCTCTTCTTCACTTGAGTTTTCTGCAAAAACAGCTTTTACTAATCGCGGCTGTGGAAATTTAATGGGTTTAATTGTCCCTGCTTCAGCTTTTGAAGCTAACGTATCATTGGTTTCGGTATATTTAAGTTTGGTTGTTGCACCAATATCTCCAGTAGTTAGTTTTTGAACAGCATGTTTTTCTTTGCCATCCATAATGTATAACTGGTTCAATGTTTCGCTTTCACCAGTACGAGTATTAAATAATTTATCGTTCACATTTACCTCACCAGACTTCACTTTAAAAAATGTAATCTGACCTAAGTTTGGCTGGTATATTGTTTTGAAGACAAATAAAGAGGTATCTGCATTTACTTCAGGTTTTACAAGATCACCTTCTAAAGTCTGTTCTGGTTTTAAGTCGGCGGCAGCAGGCGCTACATTATCAATAAAGCCCATAAGCCTTCCTGTTCCCATATCTTGTAATGCAGACACACAGAACACAGGGAAGAAATCATGATTTAGCATACCTAGCTGTATACCTTTACGAAGTTCTTCTTCGTTTAATGTACCTTTTTCAAAATAGAGTTCCATTAATTCTTCATCATTCTCTGCAGCTTTTTCCACAAGTTCATTGTGAAGTTGGTTGGCATAATCTAATTGATCTTCAGGAATTGGTAATTTTTCTGGCTTACCACCTTCTGGACCAAACTTGTAGCATTTCATTTTTAAAACATCTATGATGCATTGTGCACCATCAATTTTAATAGGATATTGTACTAAAACAGCATTATTACCAACAAGTTCTTTCAAACTATTATAGCTCATTTCAAAATTGGCCTTTTCACTATCAATTTTATTGATAACAAATAATGTAGGCTTATGGTATTTATCTACATAGTTCCATATAATTTCTGTACCAATGTCTGCACCATGCTTTGCATTAATTACCGTAACAATGGTATCTGCTACTCTGATAGACGACATGATTTCACCTATAAAATCGTCTAAACCAGGTGTATCTATGATGTTAATCTTGTAATTGCGCCATTCGGTATGTAAAGGGGTCGCAAAAACAGAAGCACCTCTGCGGTGCTCAAATTCATGGTAATCGGAAACTGTATTTTGTTGCTCTACTGTACCTCTTCTATTTATTAAACCTGCCTCAAAAAGCATGGTCTCAGATAAAGTGGTTTTGCCAGAGCGATGCGCACCAACAAATGCCACATTTTTGATGTGTTTGTTATCGAATACTTTCATATGTCATAAAATTTTGAATATTAAAACTCCTTGAAAATTATACCTTTAAAGGTAACCTTAGTAAAAAAGAAAAAACATGATATAAGTTAGGTTTTCAATATTTTTGTTCCTCTTTAATTTACAACAATATTTAATAAAACGAAAGTTTGAGTTTTTCTGATAGATTTAAAGGATTTCAAAACACACCACTTTTATGGCATTGCGATACAATTGAATCTCTTCGGCAGTTTTCTGTCCCGTCTACCCACCAAAACTATGATCATAAGGCAAATCATAAAAAATTACGCTTAGGTAAATGGATTGAAATATTTACTATGTTTCAGTTACAACAAATTGAAGGAATTAAAATTGTTGCCGAAAACCTTCAGATTAAACACAAAAAACAGACCATAGGCGAAATAGATGTGTTGCTAGTTAATGAAGAACAACCTATGCATTTAGAAATAGCATACAAATTCTACTTATATGATGATAGGCAAGAATATGATAGTCCTTTGGAATATTGGATTGGACCAAATAGAACGGATAGTTTATCGCTTAAGCTCAAAAAATTAGTTGGCAAACAACTCCCATTATTACATAAATCTGAAACAAAAACGGTCTTAAATAAACTTGGCTTTAACAACAATCAATTTAAACAGTTTGTTAATTTCAAAGCACAATTATTTTTACCGTACCGTAAATTGTTTATAGATTTTAATGTATTAAATAAAGAATGTGTTAAAGGGTCTTATATACATTTTGATGAGATTGAAGTATTAAAAAAGAATCAATTTTATATCCTTAGCAAATTAGATTGGTTGGTAGAGCCTAATTTGAATGTGGAATGGATGAATTTTGATGATACATTGATTGTCTTGAAGAAATTTATAACAGAAAAGCAATCTCCTCTATGTTGGTTAAAAGATGAAAACAACGAGTTAACAAAATGCTTTGTAACGTGGTGGTAAATGAGAATAGCTATTTTAAGATCTATAAACCCTATGGATATTTAAGTCAGTTTATTAATAATCAGAATAAAAGACGAAATAAGAAGTTATTATCTGAAATTTATGATCTTCCTGAAACTATTATGGCAGTTGGACGATTAGACGAAAAATCTGAAGGTTTGCTCCTACTTACAACAGATGGAAAATTCAGTAAATATATTACTAGTACTAAAATTGAAAAGGAATACCATGTTATGGTTGATGGGTTAATTACACAAGAACAAATAGATTCATTAAAAACCGGTGTTGAAATCTCTGTCAATAGTAAACCCTATGTAACTAAGCCTTGTTATGCTGAACTTTTGAAAGACACATCTCACATTGTTGAGCGTTTTGTGAGAGATGATAAGCATGGGCCGACTTCTTGGCTAAAGATAGTTTTAACCGAAGGTAAATTTAGACAAGTTCGTAAAATGACCGCCAAGGTAGGTTTACCAACTTTGAGATTGGTAAGAGTTAGAATTGGTAATTATAGATTAGAAAACATGAAGCCAGGTGAAATTGAAACGATTAATTATTAGAAGCTGTTTCTTTTTCTGAGGCTTTTTGTTCTTCAGTTTTTTCTTTTATGACCGTTTTTTCATTATTAAAAACAATGATGGCTTTTACTCCTGTTAAAAGATTCCATTCTTTAGAAGAAATTTGTTTCCCTTGGTCATCATAAACAATAAATTCAGCTGTGTTAGGGCCAGATTCACCTTGGTTTAAGGCGGTTATTTCAATAGTATTTTTCCCCTGAATTAAGTTTACTTCTACCCTTCTATAGCTGCTTGTTAATACTAGGTTTTGTTTAATAACAGCATCATTTATAGAAATACTGACTCGATCACCATCTGGATATTGATGATCTCTACAAATAATATTGACAAACTTGGTATCTACACGATGCTCACCCAAAAACTGGTCTGACATCGTTCTTATAACGCCACCTTTTTCTAAATCTTTACTCCAACGTTTCTCAAATATTTCTCCAGGACTCTTAAGTCCATCCTCTTCTGTCATTGAGAAGGGTTTATCTGATTTTTTAATTATGAATTTTTTCTTTTCATCTTCTTTCCCACTCGACGTATCTTCCTTTTTATCAAACTTAGGCTCTACCTTTATTTTAATGGGAAGTGAGTCTTTTTTTGTTTCAGAAGGTTCTGCAGGAATGCGTATAGTTTTATTTTCCTTATCTGGTACTTGTGCAAAAACAGTGGTACCAAAAAATAGACCAAACAAAAGTAATATGTGCTTTAATGTTTTCACTAAAATTTAAATCAATAACATGTTCTAAACTTCTGGTACAAAAACCATACCTACCTCAAAATAAACGTATAAAAATGTATTTCCTTACAAAAAAACGTTAAAACTTACCATTGAAGCTAATACGTAATTTGCGGTTATATTCTTCAAACAACCAGTCTTTATAGTTATCTGTACTATTCATAATACAGTAACAATATTGCTTTATACGATAGGCAATTTCATCTTGCAATAATTTCACTAGGTTTCTTGCATCGTAAACGTCTTCGCTATTTTCTATGCAAATTTTTGAATGTTGAGCAATAGAGCGTTCTATAACTGTAAACGATTTTTTACCTGAGCCTATAACATCTTTATATTCAGCTTTTACGTCAAACTCTAAGTTTTCAGAATTTTTAAATTTTTCTTTTAATGTATCTGGCATTACGTAGACAAAATCACGCTCTAGAGCTTCGTCATCAATAATGTTTTCAAGATATAAATCTGGATATTTAAATATATGTTGCCAATCAACTGGCTGGCTCCAAGGCCCAAAACGCGATACGTTATTACCCAAATCTATAACCTGGAACGTATTTCTATCTTTATAAATACGGCTGCCACGACCAATCATCTGAAAATACAAGGTTAATGACCGCGTAGCTCTGTTTAAAATAATGGATTCTACAGATGGTTCATCAAAACCAGTTGTTAAGATACTTACTGACGTTAATACGGCATCTGGAGTGTGCTTGAACCATTTTAAAACATCTTTTCGCTCTTGTTTGCTAGCCGTATTATCTAAATGTCGCACATTATAACCTGCTTTTTTAAACGTGTAATACACTTCTTTTGAGGTATAGATACCATTATTAAAAATCAAGGTTTTTTTACCTTTTGCCAATTCTTCATAAGCTGAGAGCAGTTTTGTTTGCATTAGGGAATTGGTGTAAAGCGCTTCAGACGACTTTACAGTATAATCTCCATTAATACCAATCTTTAATGATGTTAAACCAACATCATAGTGATAGACTTCGGCACTTGCCAAGAACCCATTACTAATTAAAGTCGCAATATCATCACCAACAATAAGCCTATCGTAGTTATCTTTCATTGGTAATTTAATATTACTGCTCAATGGTGTTGCAGTAACACCAAGAATAAAGCAATGCTCAAAAAATTTAAATAACTTTCTAAAGGAATTATAATGAGCTTCGTCTATGATAACAAGACCAACATTTTTTAATTGAAAATCATTGTCAGATAAACGATTATTCAACGTCTCAACCATGGCCACAAAACATTGGTATTCATCTTGGTCTGGCAATGTCTTAACCTTGCTGTTTATGACTTTGTTCTTAACATTAAAGCCAGTAAGCACATTAGATGTTTGTTTGCATAGCTCTATTCTATGAGTAAGAATTACTACTTTTTTATTGTGCTTTTCTATGTAACGTCTTACAATTTCAGAAAAGATAACCGTTTTACCACCACCTGTTGGTAATTGATATAGCAGATTGAAGTTGTCTGCCTCTTCTGCCATAACATCAAAAATGCGATACAAATCCTTGATTTGATAGTCGTAAAGTCGTTTTTCTGATGTTGTATCCTTGATAATGCCTTTAGACATAAGTTATTTGCTGCAACGTTAATTTTGCAAAAATAACATATTGTTAGTGTTTTGGAATGAATTGTTAATAACCTTTAACAAGATTGGTACTGTTCTTGTGCTTAAGAAAATATTAACATTTTAAATATTTATATTATGAAGTCATTTCGAAAGCATTCTGCGACGGTCAACGCAGGATCCATGGCAGACATTGCCTTTTTGTTACTCATTTTCTTTTTGGTAACTACGACCATTTCAGCCGATAAAGGCTTGCTAAGACAATTACCTAGCGATTGTCCGGATATTGAAAAATGTATTAAAGATATTGATGAACGGAATCTTTTAAGGATTGCTTTAAATCATAAACAAGAAATTTATATTGAGGATAAGGTCGTAAAGCTTGAAAACGTAAAAGATATAGTACAAGCATTTGTTGATAATAATAGCATGTCAAACTGTGATTATTGTAAGGGTGAAAAACTATCAATTTCATCAAATCATCCGAGAGAAGCTGTTATTTCATTGAGTCATGATGCATTAACAAAGTATCAATTGTTCATTTCTGTACAAGATGAAATTACAAAAGCGTATTACGACTTAAGAGCTCGATATATAGAACATAAATTCAATAAAACGCCAAGTGAGATTACTGATGAGGAATTTGAAGCTGTGAAAAAGGCGTATCCATTTGTAGTTTCTGAAGTGATGGTAAAGAGAGACTAAGGAAGAGAATCTTTAAAAAGAATACAATATTCTATGTTTACCTTTTTTTTGCCCCATTTCTTTGCTTTACCAACATCGTTACCCATGTAAATGTCAATACGTTTTTGCCAACGTCTATTCATTTTATCCTTTACGATAAACAGACTATCGAAACCTTCAATTTTTACTTTAGTGTTATGCACTAAACCCGAATCTAATAAATCTCTCGAAACTGCTATATATCTAAGTCCTGGCACTAAACTATCACCAAAAGCGGTAATGCTAGGATTTGAATTAGTTTGATAAGCCAAAGAATTGTAAGCAGTAGCAGTCACAACAAAGGATTTTGCAGTACAATCTACTTCGTTCTGCTCTTTGCAGTTGATCGAAATAAAACAAGATAAAAGTAATAAAACCTTGACTTTCATGTAATAAAGATAAGAAATAGTTAAAATCTGTTAAATTATTACTATGTTATACAAAGTACTGTAACAAAACTAAACTTTGGTCGTCTATTTAGTGTAATCAATTAAAAAACAATAAATCATGAGAACTTTAAACAACAATCAATTAACAAGTACAACGACAGAAACTAGAAGTTACACTTGGAACAGTAAAAGACGTTACAGATAATAACGTAATTCATCAATCATTAAATCAAATCAATTATGAAAGCCTTATCAAAAATTGTCAATACATCTCACAGTTTAGATGATGACTTAGAAAACATTAAGATGTGAAATACAATCAATTAAACTTCCAAAAAAGAAAAAAAGTCAGTTCCAAAAATGAAACTGACTTTTTTTATACTTAAAGATTAAATCTAGTTTTTCATTATCTTTTTAGTAAATGAACTAGTTTCTGTAGACAACTGAACAAAATAAACTCCAGATTGATAGTTAGTCATATCTATAATACTAGAATTATTAGATGCTAAACTTCCTTTAGATACAACTTGTCCCATCATATTGAAAACTTCATAATTTACGTCTTCACTTGTTTGTCTTACTGTAATATTCAGGTTATCATTAACAGGATTAGGGTAAAACGAGATATAGTTTTCTAAACCATACTCATCTATACTTAGAGGATCTTGAGCATTAAATTGCACAGATTCACTACTGCCAAAATCACCACCCGAAATTATAATGTTACCACTATCATCTTGCAGATCGTAAGATCCATTACCAAAACCGCAGCAAATTCCATCTCCATATGAATCGAATATTGTGAAAACATAACACTCGTCAAAAGTAGGAATTGTAATTGTCTCTTGATAAGCAGTGAAATCTGCGTATGTAGTTGCAGGACCACTGTCTACAACAGTTCCATTACCATCTACAAGCTCCCATGATGTTTCACCTGCATAATCATCTGTATTAAGATTAAAAATTACTGTATTTGTTGAATATCCTGGCGAAACATCAAAACTATGAGCAAAATTATCATTAGCCATATTCTCATCTGCCACACCATTTGGATTAGAAACGGAAATATTTAAAACATGACTTCCAGCTGATAAATTACCATAGGTTGGTGTTGCAACTACTTCCTCTTCACCAGTCAATAAAGAGCCTGTCCAGTTAACAACTGTATTAGCACCAGAGTCAAAGCTATATGTAACGGTAGCTGATGTTAGCGGTAAGTTACCTCTGTTTACAACAGTTATTTGAGGAGTAAAGTCAGATCCACATAATTCAGCCTCCAGTCCAGGTCCACCATTAACTGAGGCATCGTTATCAAATATCTGAATAGCAGGATAAATATCTAATGTCATAACTCCAGTATTTCCTGGATCTAGCCAATCACTTAGTCTTGAAGATGCAGAACTACCAAAACTCCATGCCACATCAAAGCGACCATAAAAATCAACTCCACCATTATTAGATGTCCCAGAACATGCAGCTGAACCACCAGAAAGCACACCAATTAAATGACCTACTTCATTAAAAAGGCCTGAACCAGATGAGCCTGGTTCGGTGACACCTAATTCCCACTGATCAATAAACCACATTTGCGTATTTGCATTTCCATTAAAAGACACAACTTGTCTGTAAGCACCATCATCTTCCCTACAAGTTTTCTGAATATCTCCACTAGGATGATGAACTCCAAAATTCACAGTAGGATTGTATGTTGTTGACCTATTCCAACCAGACCAAACCACATCAGGATTATTATTAAAAAAACTCGGGTCTGTAATTTCAACTAACGCCATGTCGGATTGCGAACTATTAGCTCTTAAAATAGCACCACTAACTGTTTGATCAAAAGCACCATTTGGGCTATTAGCAGTAGTACTGCAAGAAGGGTTAGGGCTTCTCCAATTAAAACGAAATGCCCAGCCTGGATTAAATCCACAATGATTAGCAGTTATAAAATAAGGAGTACCATCATTGTTTGTATTATTAATTAGAGTACCTGAACAAATTCCTGTTCCGCCACCTACTGTAATCATAGCCGACGCACTTTTTACCTCTTCTTTTCTGGTATTAAGCTCAAATGGATCCGAAGGTGGTGTAATATCGCAATCTACATCTTGATTACAATCACCAGAATCCCCAAGTCCCTTTTGATAGGTTTCTGCTGTACGGTAGCCATGTATTACAGAGCCTACAGTAATTCTTGCTTGACCGACTACGTTTGCAGGCTGGTGATATTCTATCCAAGCTTGGTCACCATTTACCATCCATGTTCCTAAAACTTCGTCAGGATTGTTATTATGATGAGTGAAAGGTCTTAATAAATCATCCTTGGCATTATTGTAAACATAAAGCTTTGCGCCTTCTGGAATCCAAAATTCATCGAACATAAAATTTAAAGTGTAAGCACCTTCAGATTTGTAGGTCATTCTCCATATACGATCACCATTTTCTAAAGTTGTCCATTCACCTACATCGTTAAAATTATGATCAACATAAATATCATGACCAAAACGCCAAGGTTTGGATTTGTCCTTATCATTAATCTTATCTTCATCTTGAAGCTTCTTAAGATCAAAGCTTGCTAATTTATGTGGCTTAACAGCCTTTAAATCTTCCTTAAACCAACTAGGCGGCTTAATGTCATTAGGGATTTGTTGGGCAAATGTGAAAGACGTAAAAAGTGCTAACACATAAAGTAATTTTAGTCTCATAACTCTATTTTTATTATTAAGAATTGTTAAAAATAAATGATATACAGACTAAAGCAATAAAATCCGTTAACTATTTTTTAACAATCGATAAACGGCATTTTATTTCGATGAAATTAAAACTGATAATAAATCAATAAAAAATTAAAAGTTTTATTATCAAATGATAAAACATAATGTAAAAAAAGCCAGCTTTTTTTGCTGGCTTTTTTATTAACTTCGAATTAGATGTTATGAAATCTTTATCTGTCTTAAAGGTTTCTTTTTGGCTTCATCTCGTTTTGGCAAAAACACTTTAAGAATACCATTCTCGTACATGGCCTTTATTTTATCAGTTTCTACTGTCTCTGGTAAAGTGAACGAACGCTTAAATGAAGAGTAGCCAAACTCACGTCTTGTGTAGTTTTCATTAGTATCTTCATTTTTTGTGCTCAACTCTGCTGAAATGGATAGCATTTGATTGTCTAAACTAATATCAAAATCAGATTTCTTTAAACCAGGCACTGCCATTTCTACTATATACTCTTCGTTATTATCCAATACATTAACTGCTGGTAAAGTAATACCCGTGTTGAAATTGGACATAACTTCGTTGCTAAAATTTTTGTTGATAATGTCATCCATCCAAGATGATAGACTAGGTAGTGATTTAAATCCTAAACTAGTATTTGACTCTCTACCATTTTTTACAGTTGGAATTAAAGTACTCATAAGTTTTAAAATTTAAATTAAACATTCTTTTACTCATAGGGTTAGCAAAATAAATGCCAATACAAATCGACTGAAAAATTTTCAGAAACACTGACATTTTTTCAGTTAACTCGCTAATAAACAAGTATGTATTAAAATAAACTAATATTCTAAAAGCAAGGTTAAAGCCTCTTCAAACTTTCCTTTAGCTAGATATTGTTGTTCGAGTTGAGGTGCAAAAGGTATAGGTGTTTCCATACTTGCCACGCGCTTTACTGGTGCATCTAAATACTCAAAACACTCTTCCATAATCATGGCAGAAATATCACTGGCAATACCACCAAACATGCTATCTTCTTGAAGTATTATAGCCTTACCTGTCTTTTTAACTGAATTAAAAATAGTTTCTGTATCTAGAGGTTGAAGCGTTTTTAGGTCAATTAAATCTGCTGAAATATCAGTGTTGTTTTCTAAAGTTTCTAAAGCCCAATGTACTCCTGCGCCATATGTGATTATGGTAACAGATTCTCCTTCTTTTAGTAAACCTGCTTTACCAAATGGTAACGTAAAATAATCAGTAGGCACATCTTGTCTTATGCTTCTATACAATGCCTTATGTTCAAAAAATAGTACTGGATTTGGATCATTAATTGCAGTGGCTAATAATCCTTTAGCATCATAAGGAAACGCAGGATATACGACCTTTAATCCAGGTGTTTTGGTAAACCAAGCTTCATTAGTCTGTGAATGAAAAGGACCTGCTGCAACACCTGCTCCACAAGGCATACGTACTACAACGTCTGCATTTTGTTTCCAACGGTAATATGATTTTGCCAAGTAATTCACTATTGGGTTAAAGCCAGAGGTTACAAAGTCAGAAAATTGCATTTCAACAACAGCTTTCATACCAGCAATAGAAAGACCCATGCCAGCTTCTACAATAGCTGACTCACATATTGGTGTGTTTCTTACCCTATCTTTGCCAAATTGATCTACAAATCCTTCAGTGATTTTAAAAACACCTCCATACTCGGCAATGTCTTGTCCCATAATCACTAAGTCCTTGTGGTTTTCCATAGATTGCTTTAATCCTTCGGAAATGGCATCAACCAAACGCAACTCTTTTGAATTAGAACTAGGTTTAATATGTTTAAAATCAAACGACTGACAAACGTCATTTAATTCGTTTGTTTCATTAGGAGTGATTTCCGCTTCAGCGTATGCTGAGTCAAGTGAAGTGTCTATTTCAGCCTTAATCTCAGAAACATAATTATCATCAATTTCGGCTGATAATATTTTTTTGCTAAATAAATAGCTCCTAAAATTTTCAATTGGGTCCTTAGCTTCCCATTCTTCCATTAATTCCTTCGGAACATATTTTGTACCACTCGCTTCTTCATGGCCGCGACGTCTAAAAGTTTTAAATTCTATCAATATTGGTCTAGGACGCTTTCTTATGCTTTCGGCAAGTTTTTTTACCTTAGAATACGTTTCTATGATATTATTACCATCAAGAATAAACGACTCAATACCATAACCTTTTCCTCTATCTGCTAAGTGTTTGCAATAATACTGCTCATTGGTTGGTGTAGATAGTCCATAACCATTATTCTCTATACAGAAAATCACAGGTAATTGCCATACTGAAGCAACATTGAGGGCTTCGTGAAAATCTCCCTCACTAGTTCCGCCTTCACCTGTAAAAACGGCTGTAACCTGTCCGTTGTTTTTTAAAAGATTAGCCAACGCAATTCCGTCTGCAACACCAAGTTGTGGTCCTAGATGAGAAATCATACCTACAATATTGTACTCTTGCGTACCAAAATGGAAGGAACGGTCTCGCCCTTTGGTAAAACCACTAGCCTTACCTTGCCACTGGCAAAATAGTCTGTGTAACGGGATTTCCCTAGTTGTAAATACTCCTAGGTTTCTATGCATTGGTAAAATATATTCACTTGGTTTTAAAGCCATTGTTACGCCTACGGAAATAGCTTCTTGTCCAATACCAGAAAACCATTTAGATATTTTACCTTGTCGTAACAATATGAGCATTTTTTCCTCTATAAGTCGAGGCCTCAACATATTGTAATAAAGTTTTAATAACACTTTATCACTTAGATTACGTTTATCGTACTCTATATTGCTTTTTGTTATAGTCGGCATACGTTATAATTCTAATGCATCAAATGTAAATAAAATGCATTAATATTACAGAATAGACAATGTAAATGTCTTTATTAGATATTCACATTTTACGACTATTTCGTTACTTTTGTGTACTGACTTAATTTTAAATAAAATTTCAATGGACAGAATACCCAGTGTAGATTTAAAGGATTTCCTTTCAGAAGACCCAAATAGAAAACAAAAATTTATTGATGAAATTGGCAAGGCATATCAAGACATTGGTTTTGTTGCTTTGAAAGGTCATTTTTTGGATGATGAGCTGGTAGATAGACTTTACACCGAAGTTAAGAACTTTTTTAATTTACCATTAGAGGTTAAAGAAAGTTATGAAATACCAGGTATAGGTGGACAAAGAGGTTATGTGTCTTTCGGAAAAGAAAGTGCAAAGGGAAAAAAAGAAGGTGATCTAAAAGAATTTTGGCATTTTGGACAATATGTTGAAGATGATGAAGAACGAAAAAAAGAATATCCTGAAAATGTTGAAGTAAAAGAACTTCCAGAATTTAATAAAGTAGGTAAAGAAACCTATCAAATGTTAGAAAAAACTGCTAAGTATGTATTACGTGCTTTAGCATTACATCTGGGATTAGAAGAAACATATTTTGATAATTATATACACAACGGAAACTCAATTTTAAGACCTATTCATTATCCTCCAATTATCGAAGAACCTAAAAATGCTGTAAGAGCAGCAGCTCACGGTGATATAAATCTCATCACGCTTTTAATGGGTGCTCAAGGACGTGGATTGCAAGTACAGCGGCATGATGGAGAGTGGTTAGATGCTATTGCAGAACCAGATGAGCTAATGATTAATGTGGGCGACATGTTATCCAGACATTCAAACAACAAATTAAAATCTACCATTCACCGCGTTGTAAATCCACCGAGAGAACTTTGGGGAACATCGCGCTACTCTATCCCTTTCTTTATGCATCCAATAAGCGAAATGAAATTAGATGTTTTAGAAAGCTGTATAGATGAAGACAACCCAAAATTATATGAAGATATAACAGCTGGCGAATTTTTAAATGAACGTTTAGTTGAACTTGGATTGATTAAAAAATAATGGACCTAAAAGATCAATTAAAGAATCTATTTCCAGACCACGTTTCGGAGTCTTCTGAAACGGATAATAGTGATGAGCAAAGTGATATTTGGCTACAAGATGATCCTATAATTTGTAAATACGTAAAGCGTAAGGGAAAGCCAATAACAATTTTAGAAGGCTATACAGGGGCTACAGAAGATTTTAAGAAATTAGCTAAAGAGCTAAAAACAAAACTTAGCGTTGGTGGAAGTTTTAAAGATGATAAAATCATCATACAAGGAGACCTCAGAGATAAGATAATGACCCTTTTAAAAGAAAAAGGATTTAATGTAAAACGTGTTGGAGGCTAAATTTTATGTCTAAGAAAATTCTTCATATTACAAACGGGAGTGCATTAACTGAATATTTAAAAGAGTTAGATTTTAAAGATGACATTTTGACCTGGCAAGAAATGCTGTGTGAAGGACCAACAATTCCCAAAATTGATTCAAGAGAATTTTTTCAGTTACGAAGCGAATTCCTAAAGGAACATTATGATATTGAAGTTGATACAAAAGAACTTAAAAAAGAGTTATCAAAACTAGATAATGTAAGTAAATATGACGAAATACATCTTTGGTTTGAATATGATTTATTTTGCCACATTAACTTATTAGGCATTTTAAATCTTTTACATCAAAAAGAAATTAAAAAACCGCTGTATCTCGTTTGTAGCGGTCGCGTTGAAGGGGAAAAAAACCTCAAAGGACTTGGCGAACTTACACCAGAGCAACTTTTACAGCACTATAACGACAGGGTTAAGCTTACTAACGAAGACAAAGAGTTAGCCATCACATTATGGCGAACCTATTGTGGTAAAGATCACAATATTCTAAAACCATATATTGTAAAAGAATCAAGTTTTAAATACATGAGTAGTTGCCTAAAGGCGCACTTAAAACGCTTTCCTCATCAAAAAAGTGGACTTAGCGTCTTGGAAGATAACATACTTCGTATTGTAAGAGATAACGACATTAAATCTAGACACCATTTGTTAGGCTATAGTCTAAATTATCAAGGGTATTATGGTTTTGGTGACTCGCAACACAGTCGTTTAATAGAAAAATTAAGTGTCTTTTTTGAAGAGAGCGAAAACAGTCTCAAACTTAATAGAAAAGGTCATGAAGCACTTCTAAGACAGCACAACTTTGCTTCCGAAGTTAATAACAACATGACTTACGGTGGAGTTAATCGTTCAGAGTTTCAATTCAGCGTAGACCAAAATAAACTTGTAAAGACCATATTACATGTCAATTAAAGATTCAGAACTTATTTTAAATCCAGATGGTAGTGTTTACCATTTAAACTTAAAACCAGAAAACATTTCGGACACCATTATATTTGTTGGTGACCAAGATCGTGTAGAGAAAATAACAAAGCATTTTGATAGTATTGAGTTTAGTACCCAAAAAAGAGAGTTCAAAACTCAGACAGGCTACTATAAAGACAGAAGAATTACGGTGCTTTCTACTGGTATTGGTCCAGACAATATAGACATTGTTCTCAACGAGCTCGATGCTTTGGTTAATATAGATTTAAAAACACGCAAACCAAAAAAACAGCTAACGAGCCTTAATATCATAAGAATCGGTACTTCGGGTTCCTTACAAGCAGATATACCTGTTGATGCATTTGTAATGAGCACACATGGCCTAGATATTAACGGTATGCTTCATTTTTATCAGATTCACGGCATCAGTAATCCCGATATTGAAGATGCCTTTATTGCCCATACTAATTGGGATAAAAATAAAGCAAGACCTATTATCATCAACAATAGTAAGTATCTAGAAAAATATTTTGAGAGTGATAAAATGTTTAAAGGTATGACTGGTACTGCTGGTGGATTTTACGGCCCACAAGGTCGCGTATTACGTTTACCCTTGCATGATGCTGGTTTAAATGCAAAATTAGACAACTTTTATTATAAAGAATTCCGAATCACAAATTTTGAAATGGAAACTTCTGTTATTTATGGATTATCAAAACTACTAGGTCACGAAGCTTTATCCTTAAATGCTATCATAGCCAATAGAGCAACGGGTGATTTTAGTAAAAACCCAAAGGGTACAGTTGAAAAACTTATAGTTTACGCATTAGAGCGAATCGTAAATATTTAGAAATTGTCACACTGAGCGTACGCTTTTCGCTGAAGCTTTAGCGCAAGTACAGTCGAAGTGTCTGAATAAGGAAAAAGTATAATTTAATGATGTACCCACATTCCTGGGCATTAGTATGAAGAAAGTAAATATAGGAGGCGTACCAGAACATTTTAATTTAGCATGGTATCTAACCCTTAAAAATGGTGAGTATAAGGCAGAAGGCATAAATCTGCGTTGGCACGATTACTATGGTGGTACTGGAGATATGTGCAAAGGACTCCGTTCTGGAAAAATTGATATCGCCGTAATACTTACAGAAGGAATAATTAAAGATATTATTGAAGGTAATCCATCTAGCATAGTACAAACTTTCGTTGAAACACCATTAATTTGGGGAATTCATGTTGCTGAAAAATCAAATTTTAAAACCATTAGAGATATCAAAGGAACGAGAGCTGCTATAAGTAGATACGGTTCTGGTTCGCATTTAATGGCTTATATCAATGCTAAAAATAATGATTGGGACTTAGAAATGGACCTAAGCTTTGAAGTCATTAAAAATCTTAATGGGGCTGTTGAAGGTCTAACCAATGGTGATGCTGATTATTTTATGTGGGAAAAGTTTACCACAAAACCTTTGGTAGACGACGGTATATTTAGACGAGTTGGAGAATGTCCCACTCCTTGGCCATGTTTTGTTATTGCTGTTAGAGATGAATTTATAAAAAATAACGAAGATGATCTCAAGACTATCTTAGATATCGTAAATACTACTACCTCAGATTTTAAATCCATACCAAGTATAGACAGAACAATTTCTAATCGTTATGACCAAGAAATTGAAGACGTAAAAGAATGGTTATCACTAACAGAATGGTCTCAAGAGCTAATAGACAAAAAAACAATCGACAACGTACAAGAGCAACTTTTTAATCTAGATATTATACCTAAAAAGGTCAATTATAAAGAATTAGTATACAAAATTCAGTAGGTAATTCTTTATAAAACAGCAAAATTCAAAAAATATATTTAGTTAGCAAATATCGTTTAAACACCAGTAAAAGTCGACCAAAGACATTAATGTTTGTTAAATGTTTTAAAGTTAAATCTTACACTTTTTGTTCATAACTTTCAGTATTTCAAATTTTTAGTTACATTTGTTTAACCAAATCGAAGCTATTAACACAAGAAAAAGATTAATATGATTTTAACAATTACTCTGATTCTATCTTTTTTAGTTGCTGTTAACTTTTTATTATTGATATTTAGTTGCAACAAAACTTCAAAGAAAGTTGAAAACAAAAAGCCACGTGTCATTCGTGCTAAAAAACCTACATCTACTCTAGTTTCCAATCAATTACAGTCTGGTCAACTTGCTCCAACAGGGAGTTAGTCTTACTGAAGTGTTTATTGCCAAACCAATACCCTCTATTAGCGCTTAAAGGAGATGGATGTCCTGTTTCTAAAATTGAATGTGAAGCTGCATTAATTAATTTCTTTTTCTTTTTTGCAAAACCTCCCCAAAGTAAGAATACCACATTTTGTTTTTTCTCACTTATCACTTGTATAACAGCATCAGTAAATTGCTCCCAGCCTTTGTTTTGATGGCTTCCCGCTTGATGAGCTCT
>JASBSA010000160.1 GCA_030149175.1 Winogradskyella sp.
TTCATTTTCAGTCAATAATACAAACACATTCTTTTCGCCACTAATTATTTCCATAGCCAAAGAACATCACATCAGTTTTGAGGAATTAGCAAGAATACCAGCAACTGGAAAAGAAGGACGATTAAGAAAAAGTGATGTATTTAACTATATTGAAGATGGTAGACCTTACAAGTTTGCACAGCCTGTAGCACAAGATCCAACAGCATACCGTATTCCGCAATTAGAGTTCGATAAAGGCAAAGGTAAAATCATAGAAATGGATCGTATGCGCCTAATGATTGCAGATCATATGGTGTATTCCAAGCATACGTCACCGCACGTAACGGCTTATGTTGAAGCTGACTTAACCAATATGGTAAACTGGCGAAATGAAAATAAAGTTGCTTTTCAAGAAAAATATGGCGAAAAACTAACGTTTACACCATTGTTTGTAGAAGCCGTAGCTAAAGCGGTCAAAGATTTTCCAAACATCAATGCGTCGGTAGATGGGAACAATATCATTGTAAAAGAAGATATTAATATTGGTATGGCAACAGCATTACCGAGTGGAAACTTAATTGTGCCAGTAGTTAAAAATGCCGATACCAAAGATTTAAAAACGTTAGCCGAAAACGTAAACGAGCTAGCAGGAAAAGCAAGAGAAAACAAGTTGGCAGGTGATGATATTAAGGGAAGTACATTCACTATTTCCAATGTTGGAACCTTTGGTAGCGTAATGGGAACACCAATTATCAACCAACCAGAAGTAGCCATTTTAGCGTTAGGAATTATTAAAAAACGGCCAGAAGTTATAGAAACAGAATCAGGAGATGAAATCGCTATTAGAAGTATGATGTATTTGTCATTATCCTTTGATCATCGTGTCGTGGATGGTTTCCTAGGTGGAAGCTTTGTTCGTCGTGTAGCTGATTATTTTGAACAATTTGATACCAATAGAAAAATATAATTAACTGTCATCCTGAACTTGTTTCAGGATCTCATCAATTTAAAGTTATGTCTTACAACATATCCATCCAAAAAGTAGAAAAATCAAAAGTTGAAAACATCGATTTCAACAACATACCATTAGGAACTGTATTCACCGATCATATGTTCATTTGTGATTATGAAAATGGAGAGTGGACCAACCCAAGAGTTCAGCCTATGGGATTAATTCCAACCCATCCAGCTGCAATGGCGTTGCATTACGGGCAGGCCATTTTTGAAGGTATGAAAGCAACGGTTGATGCTGAAGGTAATCCGATGCTTTTTAGGGCAGGCGAAAACGCAAAACGAATGAATTTTAGTGCAGATCGTATGGGAATGCCGAACATACCGAATGAATTATTCGTTGAGGGTTTAAAACAATTGGTTGATTTGGAACGCAATTGGATTCCACCAATGGACGGAAGTGCACTCTACCTAAGGCCATTTATGTATGCCGATGAGCCTTTTATTGGGATGCGTGCGGCAACACATTATAAATTCATAATTATGGCATCACCCGCTGGGCCATTTTTCAGTAAGCGTATTAAACTTTGGGCCGAAAAGAAATTTATAAGAGCAGCTCAAGGTGGAACAGGTGAAGCAAAAGCTGCTGGAAATTATGCTGCTGCTATACGCCCAACCGAATTGGCAAAAGCTAAAGGTTATGATCAGGTATTATGGTTAGATGCGGTAGAGCATAAGTATATTCAAGAAGTAGGAACGATGAATATCTTCTTTAAAATTGAAGATAAATTCATCACACCAGAATTGGATGGCTGTGTCTTAGATGGGATTACCAGAAAAAGTGTGATTAGTCTTTTGAAAGATCGAGGATTCGAAGTTGAAGAACAAAAAATAACCATTGACGAAATACAAGAAGCTTCTAAAAATGGATTATTAAAAGAAGCTTTCGGAACAGGAACTGCTGTGGGAATTGCTTATATTGAAAGTATCGGATTTGGTGATGAGGACATATTTGTTTCAAATGATAGTCCTGTTGGGATTGAAATCAATCAAAGATTAAGCGATATTAAAACAGGTAAGATTGAAGATAAGTTTGGTTGGATGACCAAAGTTGAAAAAGAATTAGCATAGAATGAATAAAGACATATTAAAAAAAGGATTTTCAAATTTATGCACGGCCAAAGCAATGGCAGAACTTTATGAAGATAACTTCAAATTAGTTTCAAAATACGTTCACGCTACATCCAGAGGACACGAGGCTATTCAGACCGCTCTAGGTATGCAACTGTTGCCTCAAGATTATGCGTTTCCATATTATAGAGATGATGCTATGCTATTGGCTTTTGGGTTACAGCCTTATGATTTAATGTTGCAGTTGCTGGCTAAGAAAGACGATCCGTTTTCGGGTGGACGAACCTACTACTCGCATCCAAGTTTAAAGGATGCCGATAAGCCAAAAATCCCGCATCAATCCTCTGCAACCGGTATGCAAGCCATTCCAGCCACAGGTGCAGCAATGGGAATGCAATATTTGGAAAAGCAAGGGCTTCAAAATTCAAATGTCATTCAGGGCGATAGCGAAGAATCTAAATTAAACCCTATCACAGTTTGCAGTTTGGGCGACGCCTCAGTCACTGAAGGCGAAATAGCAGAAGCCTTTCAAATGGCAGCATTAAAACAAATGCCAATTTTATATTTGGTACAAGATAACGGTTGGGATATTTCAGCAAACGAAGCTGAAACCAGAGCTCAAAATGCTTTTGAATATGCAAAAGGGTTTCACGGTTTGGAAGCCATTTCAATCGATGGTGCTAATTTCATTGAAAGCTATGAAGCACTTGAAAAAGTTATAAAGACGATTCGTGAAGAACGTCGTCCGTTTTTGGTGCACGCTAAAGTTCCATTATTAAATCACCATACTTCTGGTGTACGAATGGAATGGTATCGGGATGATTTGGAAGAAGCAAAATCACGTGATCCGTATCCAGTTCTTAAGCAACAATTGTTAGATAATGGATTTTCAGAAAAAGAAATGAATGATATCGAGTCTGAAGTTAAAACTAAAGTGGAAAATGATTTTCAAAAAGCTTTAAAAGCCGAAGACCCTACACCTGAAGACTTATTCACCCACGATTTTGCACCAACACCAATCACAGAAGAAAAAGGCGAGCGTTCGCCAGAAGGTGCTGAAAAAGTGGTAATGGTTGACTGTGCCTTGTTTGCTGTGGAAGAATTAATGAGCGAGCACAAGGAATGTTTATTGTATGGTCAAGATGTAGGAGGAAGACTTGGTGGTGTATTTAGAGAAGCAGCAACCTTAGCGCAAAAGTTTGGTGATGACCGTGTGTTCAATACACCAATACAGGAAGCCTTTATTGTTGGATCTACGGTTGGAATGAGTGCTGTTGGACTAAAACCAATTGTTGAGGTTCAGTTTGCAGATTACATTTGGCCAGGGCTCAATCAATTGTTTACCGAAGTGAGTCGCAGCTGTTACCTGAGTAATGGTAAATGGCCAGTAAGTATGATTTTGAGAGTTCCAATTGGTGCTTATGGTAGTGGTGGACCATATCATTCATCTTCAGTTGAAAGTATAGTCACTAATATACGAGGTATAAAAATTGCGTATCCAAGTAATGGTGCCGATTTAAAAGGCTTGATGAAAGCGGCTTATCACGACCCAAATCCTGTGGTGATTTTAGAGCACAAAGGTTTGTATTGGTCAAAAGTTCCCGGAACAAAAACGGCAACATCCGTAGAACCTGCCGAAGATTATATTTTACCATTAGGAAAAGCTTGGTTGCCACAAGAAATCTGGAAACAAGATGATGTTGAAACTTGCACGATTGTAACCTACGGAATGGGCGTGCATTGGGCTTACAATGCGTCGGGCGAATTGGATATGCGCGACCAAATTGAAATCATAGATTTACGAACACTGTTTCCATTGGATGAAAAAACCATTATGAAATCCGTGAGAAAAACAGGTAAATGTCTCGTGGTAACTGAAGAGCCATCTAATAATAGCTTTGCAAGAGCATTAGCAGGAAAAATTCAAGAAGAGTGCTTTAAATATTTAGATGCACCAGTAATGACAATTGGTAGTGAAAATATGCCAGCGATACCACTTAATTCAACATTAGAACAAACGATGATTCCCTCTACTGAAAAGGTAAAAGTAAAAATTGAGGAATTACTGGATTATTAATAAAAAAGCGACTCAACTGAGTCGCTTTTTTTATAAATCGTATTCTGAGAGTGGTTTCGTGAATTCTTCAGGATTGGCTGCTAAATAATAACGAGGATCATTAATATCTTCTAATATAACTTCTTTGAATTTTGGGCTTGCCTTGTACATTAAGGCTTTGCAATCTTCACTGAGGTGTTTAAGCTTTAAGGTTTTTCCAGCAGCTTCATATTTTTTAACCAAACTGAAAATAGCTTCCATAGCAGAGTGATCGCTTACACGAGATTCTACAAAATCTATTTCTACATGTTCAGGATCATTTTTTACATCAAATTTTGAATTAAAACTCTGAATAGATCCGAAGAATAATGGTCCCCAAATTTCATAAGTCTTAGTGCCATCTGCCTGTATCCGCTTACGAGCTCTTATCATTGTGGCGTTTTTCCAAGCAAATACTAATGCCGAAATAATAACACCAGCAATAACGGCTACAGCTAAATCTTTCCAAACGGTAATGGCAGAAACGGCTATGAGTACAATAGCATCGGAAATAGGAATCTTACGAATGATCCTAAAACTAGACCAAGCAAAAGTACCTATAACGACCATAAACATGACACCAACGAGTGCAGCGATTGGAATTTGTTCAATTAATGGTGCGGCGAACAGAATAAAAGCTAAAAGAGCTATAGCTGCAAATGCACCTGAAAGCCGACCTCGACCACCAGAATCGACGTTGATGATGGATTGGCCAATCATGGCGCAACCACCCATTCCACCAAACAAACCATTTAGCATATTAGCGCCACCTTGGGCAATACATTCGCGATTACCGTTTCCTCTTGTTTCGGTAATTTCATCAACAAGGTTTAAGGTCATTAACGATTCGATTAAGCCAACGGCTGCTAATATAAATGCAGTTGAAACAATAGTGTCCCAATGTCCTGTAAGTGTTCCGAATAAACCAAAAATCTGGTCCTGAAATGTCGGTAATCCGCCTTGTAAACCTTTACCACCACCTTCAGCAATAAAAGAACCAACAGTGCTTACTTCAATACCACCAAAGATGGTGATGCAAGCCACGACAACAATAGCCACTAAAGCCGCTGGAATTTTCTTGGTAAGTTTAGGAAGTCCGTACATTATTCCCATAGTCAATCCAATAAAGCCCATCATTTTCCAAAAAGCAGCATTTGAGAATAATGCCGAGAACCATTCAGAAGTATTACTGAATAAGGAAATGTTTTGTGGTACTGCATTTGGAAATAACTTCAATTGCGATAAAAATATCACGATAGCCAAACCATTAACAAAGCCCATCATTACAGGATGTGGAATAAGCCTCACAAATTTCCCTAGTTTAAAAACACCTGCCAAAATTTGAATACCACCAACAAATAATAAAGTAATAAATAGCCATTGAAGACCGAGATTATCTATAGGTGTGTCTAGGTTAAGACCAACTTCATTTCCTTTTTGAATAAGATGTACCATAACCACTGCCATTGCACCTGTAGCACCAGAAATCATTCCTGGTCTTCCACCGAACAACGCGGTAACAATTCCCATCATAAAAGCACCATACAGTCCAACTAATGGATCTACACCAGCAACAAAGGCAAATGCAACAGCTTCTGGTACCAATGCCAATGCAACTGTAAGTCCAGATAAAATATCGTCTTTAGGATTTTGAGTAAAATTCTTTCTTGTAGTTTGACCTAAAATCATATCAGTTTGGTTTTAAGGTCGGCAAAGATAGAACAATTAAAACAATAGGATTTTTTTACTGTAAATAAAAAAAGCACTGAGTAAACAGTGCTTTAATATCATTAATGAATTTTATTCTTTTGTAGGAGGAAATTGTTCTAAAGTTTTTGCAACAAATTCTTTTATTCGAGCTTCTTTCTTTTCCACATTTCGAGTCACTAAGTATCCAGTCCCAGAACCTTGCCAGAATAATTCTTTTTTATCGGTATCTATGAAGTCAATAAATAACATTCCTTCGGTTCGAGTAGAGACATTGTTTCCTCCCCAACCAAAACCAGGTCCCCAGCCCCAACCCCAACGGTTGAAACCTCCCCAGCCCCAGCCACCAAAGCCCCAAGCATTGTTGTAAACATCTACACGTTGAGTAGATTTTGTAAAAATACTTACAAGCATATCAGGGTTTTCAGACTTTGTCATTCCTTTTGCTAATAATTCGGCTTCAATGGCTCTGAGTATTCGTCTTTTATCAATATCGCTTATTTCTGCTTTATCAATTCCAGGTTTAAAAAACGCAAAGGTTTTATATTGTTCAAAATTGGCCTCTCTATCATAGTCGGCTGCAACTCTTACAGAACTACAAGACGATAGAAGGATGGCCAAAACTAAAATCGGAGTAAACTTGAGTAGTGTATTACTCACGAGACTTTTATTTGGAAAGTGTTCGTGAAAATTTTGCAAATTTTTCATATCGCTTTTTTTTAAAGGTTTTCTAAAAGATTATCATCAACAGTGCTTGGTAGTGTAACTTTTAAATTAGGTTCAGTTTCCATAGCGCGTTTTATAGCGAAAACCGCACCCTCATTTCTTGCCCAACTTCGTCTTGAAATACCATTGTTAACATCCCAAAACAACATTTGTTTGAGACGTGTTGACGCTTCTTTAGTACCATCAAGAACCATACCAAACCCACCATTAATAACTTCGCCCCAACCAACACCACCACCATTGTGGATACTTACCCAAGTTGCTCCTCTAAAGCTATCTCCGATAACATTGTGTATGGCCATATCTGCCGTGAACCTAGAGCCGTCATATATATTACTGGTTTCTCGATATGGAGAATCTGTTCCGGATACATCATGGTGATCACGTCCTAAAACCACATAGCCGATATCTCCATTTGCTATGGCTTTGTTAAAAGCTTCGGCGATTTTCATTCGACCTTCTGCATCGGCATATAATATTCTTGCTTGAGAGCCTACAACCAATTTGTTTTCTTGGGCACCTTTAATCCATTGAATATTATCCGCCATTTGTTGTTGGATCTCTTTAGGAGAATTTTTCATTATTCCTTCTAAAACTTCGCAAGCAATTTTATCAGTTTTAGCTAAATCCTCTGGTTTACCCGAAGCACAGACCCAACGGAATGGACCAAAACCATAGTCAAAACACATTGGTCCCATGATGTCTTGTACGTAACTAGGATACTTAAATTCGCGTCCAATGGATGAGTTTTTAGACATTACATCTGCACCAGCACGAGAGGCTTCTAGCAAGAATGCATTTCCGTAGTCAAAGAAATACGTTCCTTTTTCAGTATGCTTGTTAATTGCGGCTGCATGTCTACGCAGACTTTCTTGGACTTTGGTTTTAAACAATTCAGGGTTGTTTGCCATCATATCGTTAGCATCTTCAAAAGAGAGTCCAACAGGATAATACCCACCTGCCCAAGGATTGTGTAGTGAGGTTTGATCGCTTCCTAAATCAATATGAATATTGGCTTCGTCAAATTTTTCCCATATATCAACCACGTTACCCAAATAAGCAATAGAAATAGTTTCTTTGTTAGCTTGAGCGGTTTTAACTCTTGTAACCAACTCGTCTAAATCAGAAATTTTTTCATCAATCCAACCTTGGTCTAATCGTATTTGCGTGATTTTAGGATTTACTTCAGCACAGATGGTTATACAACCAGCAATGTTTCCTGCTTTTGGTTGTGCACCAGACATGCCGCCTAATCCAGACGTTACAAAAATATTCCCTTTAGGTGATTTGTTTATTTTTCTGAATCCGTTTAAAACAGTAATGGTTGTGCCGTGAACAATACCTTGTGGGCCAATATACATGTAACTTCCAGCTGTCATTTGCCCATATTGGGTAACACCAAGCGCATTAAATTTTTCCCAGTCATCCGGTTTAGAATAATTAGGAATCATCATACCGTTGGTGACAACAACTCTCGGAGCTTCTTTGTGCGAAGGAAATAAACCCATAGGATGACCAGAATACATCACAAGGGTTTGTTCGTCGTTCATTTCGGCCAAGTATTTCATTGTTAGTCTGTACTGTGCCCAGTTTGAAAATACAGCACCATTTCCACCGTAAGTAATTAATTCATGTGGATGTTGCGCCACAGCATAATCCAGATTGTTTTGAATCATCAGCATAATGGCAGCAGCTTGTTTTGATTTTGCTGGGTAGTCATCTATTGGGCGAGCGTACATTTTGTAATCTGGTCGTAAACGATACATGTAAATACGACCATATTTATCCAACTCTTCTTTGAACTCTGGCAATAAAGTACTGTGGTGTTTCTTGTTAAAATAACGCAATGCATTTCTTAGGGCTAATTTTTCTTCTTCGGGTGATAAAATAGCCTTTCGTTTTGGTGCATGATTTATTTTTGGATCATAGGGTTTAGGTTGAGGTAAAGTATTTGGAATACCTTCTAAAATTTGATCCTTAAATGATAACTTTGTTACTTGCATTATTTTGTTTTTAATTTCTCTTTGTTAAATCCGTATGGACAATGTCTGCATCCACTCTCGCAGCAATAGCCACGTTTTAGGTGGTATTGTTCAGTAAAACAACGATAGCCTTCCGGAGTAAGGTAGTAATCGCCTTCTTCTATTGGGACATATTTTTTCATGTCTTACAAAGATAATGTAATTTGGATTGATTTTTGATTTGAAAGTGTTGTGATACTTGTTTCAAAATATTTAGTGCCTAAAGGTTATTTAGGTTTTGCCGTTTTTCCTTTTATGTTTTTAAAACGTAAAGGGTTGAAAGAAAATACTGTATTGATTAATCATGAAAAAATTCACTTAACACAACAATTGGAATTGTTGATTATTCCTTTTTTTATGGTTTATACCATTGAGTTTTTCTTTCGACTATTGCAATACAGAAACTGGCAGTTGGCATACCTAAATATTTCATTTGAACGTGAAGCTTATGGAAATGAAAAAGACCTCAATTATTTAAAAAAGAGGCCTTTTGGGAATTTTATAATGTATTTTAAAAAATAATCTTGGCTATTTTTTGTTTGCCATCTGTTAATTTGATTTTCAGCAATAGCGTAGCATTGTTAGGTGAAATGGACTTAACAGAAAATCTATTAGAATTAATAGTTTTGTTAAAGAATAACGCTCTTCCCAAAACATCATACACTTCAATAGAGGCTATGGTGTTATAATCTGAATTTATAGTGATTTTGTCATTGTCTTCAAAAACACTTATGCCGCTTAAAGTGTCAAAATCATCTAGACCAAGAGTAGTATTGTTAAATCTTAGTATAAAACGATCGTTAATAAAGCCTGATTCACTTGTGAACGAATAAGGTGACTCTTTAATATTATGAATTGTATCATTGAGTAAATCCTCAATAAAAATATCTTGATTACTATCATCAAACAAACCTTGTAGCGTATTAATGGCTAAAGTCTGTATTCCAGATTCTGTAATATTAAGGCCAATAGGCACTTGGTCGTTAACATCAAAAGGTAATTGACGACCCTGTATAAGATATGCTTCTTCATCAATTAAAGAATAAAGATCTAATCCATTTCCAGTCGTGGTAGGTGCATCATACATTCTATCTTCATCATTTGTAGCACCATCAATATAAGCCACTAAAGCTGTACTGGTCTGACCAGAAGGGTTCACGTAATCTAGCCATATTCTATTGGCAGCCGAGCCATCCATATCAGATGGATTACTGGTTCTATAAAACTGATCATTGGCATAAGCGCTACTTCTCATCGTATTATCGAAGGTTACAGTTTCATTTGTTGTAGCAGCATCGGTCATTAAGACAAAGAACCCTTGTCCTGCACCAATATTTCCGTTAAATCCTGTTGGTGTAGATGCACCGCTTGAATTGTAAGCAACATAATCGGCTACATTGTAGTTGTATACATAATCATCATAGAAAGGATCTGTATTTCCTGCGCCAATGTCTGTTCCGTGAGTCCATAAATAAACGCTCCCTGATATGTTACCATTATTGGTGTGCGTTAAAAAGTTTATAGCATTAATGGCAGAAGGATAAGGGTTCCCAATAAGGTTCCAATTATCGTCATCATTTGTAATAGTTAGTATGTCACCGCCAGCATATGGTTGATAGGTATAGGTTCCTATATTATGTGTTCCTCTTTCAATAGGTTGAGATATTGTACCGTTATTTGGCGTACCAGAAAAAGTAGCGGTATAGTTTGAAGGCGTTGCAGTATGTCCTGTAGGGCCTTTTACGATATAGCCTTTACCAATAGCCATTGGACCAGTGTTATACCCTTGCCATTCACCAAAGACCATATTGCCAGGTGGACCAACCCCTTGGTATAAAGTAGGAAGCCACTCATATTTATAACCATTAGGTGTTCCTGGTGACACATCTTGAATGTTAAAACTAGTTACTGGTGATGACCAATAGACATAATCGTTAACTCTAATATTGGTATTTCTATCCATTGTAAAAGCACCATTAACAGTATTGGCAACATCATCAACCTGTATTAGGCTAGAACTATCCTCCATATTATATGTGCCACCAGTTTCAACATCTATAAAGTTTACTATTGTTAAGGTGGAATTAGACTGTTGTGTAAGTGTAGCACCATTCTGAATGGTTAAATTGAGACCATCACCATTTGTTGTTCCATCAATTATTGGGTCATTTCCGCCAGTATCTACAATTACCACACAATCTGTTATATTTGGTACTCCATTTGGTATCCAATTTGTAGCGGTATTCCAATCTGTGTTACCTACTGTACCGTTCCATGTTTTACCTATTATAAAGTCTACTTGTGTCCTAATTGTTGGGCTACTTGAACAGGCCGCCCAATAGCTAAATACACCTGGAGTATTAGTGTCTGTTAATCCAGACCCAGCCACACCAACAGGGTCAAAATTAGTGCCTGTGGCAATTGGTGAGCCGCCAGATGCAGTTGTGTACCATTCCATGTCTCCTGTTCCTGGAGTTAATAAACTTCCTGGGCCTGAAATATTCCATTGGTATGGTGCTGTTTGGCTGGATCCTAAAGCAATTGTAGTCACTAAAGTATAAGTGATTCCTGTGTTTAAAAAAGTGGTTATTTCAGCATCAAGATTGGGTCCTGTGTCATCATCTGCAGCTATCCATGTGCCAGTTGCGCATGATCCATAAGTAAAAGGTCCTGTGACAATATACCCTAAAGCATCAAAGTTTGTAACTGTATCATCTATTGCAAATACGTATGTGCCAGCAACATCTACTTGAAAATCATATGTGTCATAATTTTTATTATAAGTAGGATCAAATGCACAGGGATCGGTACTAACAATAAACCACGGAGGTGTATCCGCATAGGGTCCTGCAACATCCAGATTGCCACTTATTGTAGTGCCTAAATTAGTGCTTGAAACACATGATGCCGAGGCTGCTAAATCTTGCGAAGCATCACCTGGGCATATTGTTACATTAGTTACGGTTGGTGGTGATACTAATGTTGTGAAAGGTTCTGGGCCAATCCATAGCCCTTTTTCTCCAGCACCAGAATTGCAAACAGATCTTACCCATACATAATAAGTTGTGTTTTCGGTAAGCCCACTTAAATTGATTGTTGTGTTAGTGGTCGTTCCTGTTGGTGCTTGAGAGTAACTGGGTGTATTAGTGTTTGTTGTAATAAAGTACTCGTAACCTTGAGCAGGTATTGGAGTTGGTGCAGACCAAGTCACTGTAGCAGTATTTGTGTCTATTGCGCTAATGACAATGTTAGATGGGTCATCAGTGCATGAAATTGAAGGTATGGTAAGTGTATAATCTTCAGCTTCACCGTAACTTATAGCTCCACAAGGGTCAGGATCCGTGTCAAAATAATCAGCTCTAATTCGCATCCTGTAGCTTCCTGAAGGTGTTGCGGCTGGTATTGTAAAATCATCGGTGACACCTGTAATGTAGGCTCCAGAGGCATAAACCTTTTCGTTTGCGTCATCAAAATCAAGGTCGTTGTTCCAGTCTATCCAAATATTGAATCCGAATGTATCTGTAGTTCCAGAAAAATCCACATTAAAGTCCACAATACCTCCAGCAAACTGTTCAACAATTTGAGTTGCAGAATTGTCTTGATAACCAGGAGCAGTATGTCCTGAATTTAAGTTAGAAATATCAGAACCAAGGCCAACAGAGGTAGAGAAATCGTCTATGTAATCTGCTGAATTACTAGAGGTAGGGTTGCAGTAAGTGGAGTTTGTATCTGATGTTAAACTAATATCATCAAGACCTACTGGTGGGTTACCACCTAAACTTCCATCATTTCTCCATTCAAAAACCAATCTGACATTAGTACCAGCATAGCTAGTAGGTAATTGAAATGTGCTGTTGGTCCATGTATATTGTTCACTAAAATTTCCCCCAATCTGTATTCTTCCTGTTGGTGCTGTTCCTGTAGTAGTGATTTGAGTTCCGTAAACAGGATTGAATGTTTGTGGAATAATCCAAATTCTCATATAATCATAAATACCTTCTCCATCTACTATCCAGCTAAAACTCAAATTTATATTTGATTCTCCAGCAGGAATAGATATGTCTTTGTACAAGTGAGATACTCTTGTAGCCGTGTTGGTGTATGTATGAGGTGGTGGTGTTGCACTTCTATTGTTGCTTATGTAAGCACACCTAGTCCCTGAGAATCCGGAAGTGGCACCAGTATTACAAACCCATTGATTACTAGTTGTACTGGTAGGAGTATTTGATATCCAATTGTTAGTCGCAAAGGTTGTACCGCTTTCAAAACCACCATCGCCAGATGAATCAATAATTGTAGTTTGAGAATACCCTATGAAATTAAAAGCAAGAATTGTTATACTAGATAGAGTTAGTAGTATGCTTTTAATTTTATTTGTTAATTTAGAATTTGATTTTTTCATGATAATCTGCAACCAAATGCCTTGAAAATGAAATATTTGTAATTTTCAATTAATAGGATAAACGGCAGATTATATAGGGATTATGGGTAAATGTAAAAAAAATAAAATTAATTTAACATTTTGTTAATGAAAATGTTAAAGGAATAGAGAATTAGTTGATAAAATTAGATTTTAATAATATTAATGTAGATGATCGGTTATTTGTAAAACCTGAGTATCTTATTCATCCTTTCATATCAGGAAATAAGTACAGAAAACTTAAATACAATATTCAAAAAGCCAAAGATATCAAAAGGAGTACCCTTTTAACCTTTGGAGGAGCATATTCTAATCATATTGCAGCGACAGCCTACGCAGGTAAATTTTATAATTTTAAAACCATAGGTGTCATTAGAGGTGGTGAGTTAAAAAATAAGATAGAATCTAATCCAACCTTAAAGTTTGCAAAAGGTTGCGGAATGCAATTCAAATTTATAGATAGAGATGCATACAGGCACAAGTCAGAAAACGACTTTATTGAAAAACTAAAAGTGGATTACGGTGATTTTTATTTAATTCCAGAAGGTGGTACTAATCAACTAGCTGTAAAAGGTTGTGAAGAAATCTTAAAGGAAGATGATAACGATTTTGACTTTATTTGTTGTTGTGTTGGCACAGGTGGTACGATTTCTGGATTAATAAATTCTGCAAAACCACATCAGAAAATATTAGGTTTTCCAGCATTGAAAGGTGATTTTATCCGAGAGGATATTCGTAAATTTGCAAAAAAGGACAATTGGGATTTAATAACGGATTATCATTTTGGCGGTTATGGCAAAATAAAGCCTGAATTAATCATGTTTATTAATGACTTTAAAAAGAAATATAATATTCCTCTAGATCCTATTTATACAGGTAAAATGATGTTTGGTATTTTTGATTTGATGGAAAAACAATTTTTCCCAAAAGACGCAAAAATATTATCAATACATACAGGTGGCTTGCAGGGCATAGAAGGGATGAATATAAAATTGAAACAAAAAGGATGGCCTCAAATAGAATAGAAATAAAACTAAAATATGTAATCTTAGTTGTTGCTATGGTTACATTTTCATGTGGATCAAAAAAAGGTATTGTAACCAAGAAGAAACAGCAGAAAGAAAAGACAGAAACAGTAGAGGTTATAAAAACTGAAAAAACGGACAATGTTGAAACCATCAAGAAAGAAGCTGAGGTTAAGCCACCAACATCTACAGCAGTATATATAGCAGCATATGCTGACATTGCTAAAGAAGAAATGCGCAAATACAAAATACCTGCCAGTATTACCTTAGCTCAAGGAATTCTGGAATCGGCATCCGGAAAGGGGAGACTTGCAGTTGAAGCAAACAATCATTTCGGAATTAAATGCCATGGTTGGACAGGTGCAAAAATTTACCATGATGATGACCGTTCACAAGAATGTTTCAGAAAATACAGAGAAGCCAAATCTTCTTATGAAGATCATTCAAAATTTTTAACAGGAAGAGGTCGCTATGCTGATTTATTCAAGTTAAAAAAAGATGATTATAAAGGCTGGGCAAGAGGCTTAAAGAAAGCTGGCTATGCTACTGATAGAAAATACCCAGATAAACTTATTAGTTTAATTGAGCGTTACAAACTTTATGAGTATGATCAGGAAGTTTTGGGTTCAAAAAAAGAAGAGGTTAAAATTGTTAGGGTCAATAGCGGAACAACAATCCATATTGTAGCAAAAGGCGATACATTGTATTCCTTGTCTAAGCGTTACAATACTACTGTAGATGCTATAAAGAGCATGAACAGATTAAGTTCTAATACGCTTGCTATTGGTCAAGAATTAAAGATTCCAAATTAAATATGTTATATCAAAGAAGTAGTGCTTTGTTCAAGGAGGCACAACAAGTAATACCTGGTGGAGTTAACTCACCTGTAAGAGCATTTAAGGCAGTAGGAGGTACGCCAATTTTTGCTAAATCTGCAAAAGGTGCTTATATCTATGATGAAGATGGAAATAAATTTATTGATTATATCAATTCTTGGGGGCCAATGTTGTTGGGTCATGCTTTTCCTCCAGTTGTGGAAGCTGTAATAGAAAAAACCAAAGGAGGTACGTCTTTTGGAATGCCAACAGCTTTGGAAACTGAGATTGCGGAACTAGCGGTCTCTATGGTTCCAAATGTTGATAAAATTCGTTTTGTGAATTCTGGTACAGAAGCCTGTATGAGTGCTATCCGATTAGCAAGAGGTTATACCAAAAAAGATAAGATTATAAAATTTGCTGGCTGCTACCATGGTCATAGTGATTCTTTCTTAATTGCAGCAGGTAGTGGTGCAGTTACTTTTGGCACACCAAATAGCCCTGGAGTTACGCAAGGAACTGCTAAGGATACGCTTTTGGCAAGGTATAATGATATTGAAAATGTAAAATCATTAGTTGAAGCGAATAAAGGTGAAATTGCCGCCATCATTGTTGAGCCTGTGGCTGGTAATATGGGTTGTATTCCACCAGCTGAAGGGTTTTTAGAAGGGCTTAGGGAAATATGCGATGCTAATGATATGCTGTTGATTTTTGATGAAGTTATGACTGGTTTTAGGCTAGCTAATGGAGGTGTACAAGAATTAAAGGGTATTGATGCTGATATTGTTTGTTTTGGTAAAGTTGTAGGAGGCGGTTTGCCTGTAGGAGCTTTTGCAGCAAGAAACGACATAATGAATCATTTGGCACCTTTGGGGCCTGTTTACCAAGCAGGAACTTTGAGCGGTAATCCTCTAGCAATGGCTGCAGGATTAGCCATGCTTAGGGCAATAAAAGCTGATAAAGGTCTAATGAATAGGCTAGAAGAGAAGACAAAATATCTTCATAAAGGTATTTCTGAGGCTTTAGATAAAAATAATGTAACTCACAGCATCAATAGAATAGGTTCAATGATTTCTGTTCACTTTTCTGATAAGCCTGTTGTGGATTTTGAAAGTGCAGCCAAAGGTAATAATGATACCTTTAAGAAATTCTTTCATGGCATGCTAAACAAAGGAATTTATATTGCTCCAAGTGCCTTTGAAACATGGTTTATAACAGATGCACTAACCTATCAAGATTTAAATGAAACCATTGCAGCTGTTGAGGAGGTTGCAAAAGAGATGTAACAAAAAAAGCTTCGCAATTGCGAAGCTTTTTTTGTTGTTAGGTCTTATATGTTATTCTTCTGATATTGTTTTGTACTTTGAGAACTGCTCGTCGTTCAAAATCCCTTTCATTGTTGTTTCTAGTCTCTTTTCATTTTTTTCTATTTCGGCAGGCAAAGTATTTTCGTTTCTAGATAAGCTAAGTTCGGTGTTTAGGAACAGTTTAAACGCTTCGTATACTTGCTCTTTTTGGTTTTTATTAAATTTTAAAGCCCTCTCAAGAGTTTCTGTTTTTTCAGAAGCCTTAGCGTTTATCTCTAATTTGTCTTCTAATTTAGTATTTTGTGCAGTAAGCGTTTGGTTGCCAATAAACATTGCAAAAACAAATACGCAAAGAGTAATTACCTTTTTCATTATGGATTATTTAGTTTAAATAGATTACTAAAATAATAATTTTATTTAAACATTTAGCATTTATTCTTTCTAGAACAAATTAATTCTTTATTCTCAACTTTTTTTGTTTAATTTTTTCCTCGTTTTTATTCCTTGCTAAGTATTTTTCGAATTGTTTTACGGTTAGCACTTCTTTAAGTTTGGTGTTTAAAGCCTCGTCGTAATTACTTCTTTGCTTGGTAATTTTCTGTTTTATGTCTTCCTTGTTTTCTTTGTTTTTTGATTTAATCAACTTCTTTATTTTTTCTTTATTCTTAAGTTGTTGTTCAAAATGTTCCAAAAAAATATCGTAAACTCTTTGTTGCTGTTCGGACGAAAGATTTAATTCTTTGGATAATTTATAAGTTTCGGTTTTAGCTAAAACCTCTGCATTATCTCCTTTAACTAATTTTTGTTGTTCTTTCTTAGTTGACTGTTTTTTTACTTCTATCCTTTCTTGTGCATAACTATTAAGCGCAACAAATGAAATAAGAATTAGGATTAAGTGTTTCATACTGATTATAATATTTAGTGCATTAAAAATAGTGATTTTTAAGATGTTATTTGAAGAGTGTTAAGAATTTATGAGATTTAATGTAGTGTTGTAAAGGTTGTTTCCTTCTGCTTTATTTTTTAGCCAAGCATAAAAGCTTATCACAAAAATGTCTTCTTTGTTGATGGCATTTGACTCAAAAGTTGATTTTAACTTTGATAAATAATCAGTCTTGTTAATAGATTCAGGGCTTTGATATAAACGCTCAGCATACTTTACAAAAGTTAATATCCTAGTTTGGTTAATCTGTTTTAAGTACGATTTATATTTGCGCTTAAAGCTTTTTAATCTTGAATATAAAAGGTCGTCTTCATTCAATTCAATATATAGTAGTATTTCTGCAATATTTTTTTTAATCACCCAATCAATGCCAGCTTTTTCAATGTAATATTGGTCAGTATGATAAAATTTTGACAGCACAGATTTTGCTTTTGTAAAATCTTCTTTTTGAAAATAAAACATTAAAAGTGAAAGGTGTAAGTCCAGAAGGGCCTCTATATCGCTATGTTTTTTCTTAATGACCTGTTCAACAATGTCTATGGCTTTATCTTGCTGAATACTATAATTATAGTTTAGAGCTTCAACTAAAGTTTTCTTTAAGATGAATTCTTTGTGATAGGTTCCTTTTTTTAGCTTCATTAGTTCCTTCATCTCTTTTATATAGCTTAGGGAAGCTTCAAATTTTTTATTTCTAAAAAGCGTATTTGCGATAATATAAACGATATGTATTTGGTAAAAAAGTTGTTTCTCTGTATCCTTTTTGTCTTTTAGGATCTTATAGCTTTTTAAGACAAAATTTTCAATTTCGTAATACCTATTTGTTGCGAATGCAGAGATATTGACAATTGCTAAAATTTGATATAGCGATTTAAAGGAAAGTGATTCACTCAGTTCAATGTTGTAATCTTCAAGAATAGATTCTAGTTCTGATTCAAAATTAATGGCTTTTCCTTGATAGCTCATAGAATTTAATACAGACTTTAGTTGAGCGTAAACAATATTCAATTGATCTTCCAGCATGTGCTTTTTTCTATTTTCTTTTTGCTTAAGGATGAGGTTGTCTAAATCTATTTTTGGGTAATTGGGTGCGTACTGAATCTTGGTATGGTAGATTTCATTAAGAATAGGGAAGAGCAAATGTTCGTCTGCCAAACGCTCTGCCTTATCCATAATTTTGTAGGCAATCTCATAGTTTTTTTGAAGAAGATAAGTGCGAGATGCAAGAATGTATTTAATAATCTGCATATCTATTGAATTCTCGTCTTCCAGATTTTTATTGGCAGTGAAATCGATTAAAGATTGAAAAAGCCGTTTCCTTAAAGCGTGATATGCATTGCAATTTTCAACTTTATAGAGTTGATAGCAAATGGATTTAGAATCTAATTCAGGTTTTGTCATTAACCTGAATAATTCAATATTCTTTGCATCCTTACGCTTGTTTTTTTGTTGAAGGTAGGCGGTGAATCTTTGTTGATCTTCTAAGCTAAATGCATCTATAATTGATTTTAATGCTATCATTTAATCGTCATTAAAAAATATAATACTATAAATAAATATAAGATATAATTGTTGTAAAGATAAAAATATATCGTCAGTAATTGAGTAATGTTAGTTTTTATGTGAGTTAGATTTATTCAAAATTTGTCTCGTAATCATTAAAACAAAGTATTATGAAATCTAAATCTAATTTTAGTAAAGCAGAGTGCATTTGGGCAGGTCTTTTTTTTAGCGTTCTAGGTTTAATAGCTGTGTATTCGCAGACCATATCTGGTTATTTAATTGATGCCTATAACCAGAATGTAGAATTTTTAGCTAACAACACTGTGAGCAGTTCAAATATTTTGAGATACTAAAATGAGGGAAAAGAGCTTAAATATGGCTTTCTTCATTACTGTAGGAATATCAGTAGTAGTTTTTATTTATCTAGTCTTTTTGGGTTATGATGAAATAAAAACCTTTAAAGATGTCGTAAAGATTATAGGATCTATTTTGTTTCCAATACCAATTCTGTTCTTTACAAGATTTATTGTTATTGAACATTTTATGCCTGTAAACTCTGATGAGTACAAAGCAAAAAACCAAAAGCCAGCAACTATTTTATTAGCAGTTTCTGTTGTAGTTGTGCTATTGCTAATGCAAGCTTTAGAATTTCTAACCCATAAGAAACTCGAAGATGCATTGATTCTTGCCCATCTTATAAACTCTACATCAATAAGTTCTTACGTGTTTAATTTTTTACTGTATAACAATTTAAAAGCCAATGGCATATTAAGCGGAGTGCTTATGGCTTTAGCAATTCATATGTTCTTTTTATCCGCTTAAAACTAAATGTACAATCATCAAATTTTAATATTATGAATATCATTAAAACACCAAAAAAACAGACCAATGTAAGTAAGAGAGAATTACTTTTTACATTTCAGACTATTATTGTCACCGGATTACTTGCTTTTACAGCTATAGCTTTTTTCTTCTATAATAACTTAAGCGTTGTAAAAGGCATTAAAGTCATCTTTGCGCCTTTTCTATCAGTTGTTCCTTTACTATTTGTTCTTTCCATCTTAAGGGATTTAAGAAAGGGTTTTATAGAAGGTAATTACACTAAAAAAGAGATTATAAAATTCGGGTTAATAACCTTAGGGATAACAGCATCCTTTACAGGAATAACATTGTTGTTATCTAGGATTGACGCTTTAGAAATTCTATTGGCAGGTATAATTGCGATACTGAGTACTGTATTTTTTCTTCGAAGCAAAATAAAGGACATTTTAGGAATGTCTATCGTTACAGGTATTGCTGAAGGTATCATTGTATATATGATTTTTTTGTTTTGATGATTGGTTAGTTAGTAACCCAAAACCTCGCAGATTGGTTTAGAGCTGCGAGGTTTTAAATTTTAGTTATTATGAAGAACAGGTTAACCAGATACCTAACAGATTTTTCCAATATAAAGCTTACCAGACCAATCTCAGATAAAATCAGAATAATAGAAATCTGCGCTGTAGTACTTACAGGAATTGGGAAGTTTGTGTTTATGGATTATCTCAATTTGAGATTGCCATTTGTTGTAGTGGCTATTTTAGCATGGAC
>JASBSA010000001.1 GCA_030149175.1 Winogradskyella sp.
TTGGGAGGTGCAAATGTTATTGCCAATCTACCATACGACAGTTTATATCATAATTCAAATGAATTTGGAGATCGTATTGCTCGTAATCAGCTTTTAGTTCTTAAGAATGAAAGTTATTTCGACAAGGTTAATAATCCAGCAGATGGCGCTTATTATATTGAAACTTTAACTGAGCAACTGGCAGAAAAGTCGCTTGCGCTTTTTAAAGATATTGAAGCTAACGGTGGGTTCTTAAGCCAATTAAAAGAAGGCACAATCCAACGAAAAATTAAAGAAAGTGCAGATAAAGAACAAGCCGATTTTGATGCTGAAAAACTAATCCTTTTAGGAACAAACAAGCATCCAAATCCTGCTGATAAAATGAAAAATGATCTAGAAGTGAGTCCTTTTTTAAAGATTGAAAAACGTAAAACCCTTATTGAACCAATAATTGAGAAACGATTATCTGAAAATTTGGAAATCAATAGATTAAAAGAGGAATAAAACTCAATATAGATAAAACCTATAGTTGTTATTATTAATAAAAAACAAGGTTATGAGCAGAAAAAACCTTCAACAAATAAATTTAAAATCTTTAGCTGAAAAAGAAAACACTTCAACAGATTTTATAACCGCTGAAGACATTAAAGTAAAATCTAATTATTCAAAAGAAGACCTAAAAGATTTAGAACACCTAGATTTTGTAGCTGGTATTGCACCAAACCTTCGTGGCCCATACTCTACCATGTATGTTCGCAGACCTTGGACTATTAGACAGTATGCAGGTTTTTCTACCGCAGAAGAAAGTAATGCGTTTTACAGACGAAATTTGGCCGCAGGACAAAAAGGACTTTCGGTTGCTTTCGATTTGGCCACACATAGAGGTTATGACTCAGACCATGAACGCGTGGTTGGCGATGTCGGTAAAGCTGGCGTAGCTATAGATTCGGTTGAAGACATGAAGATTCTCTTCGACCAAATTCCACTCGATAAAATGTCGGTTTCTATGACCATGAATGGTGCGGTTTTACCAATTATGGCGTTTTACATTGTGGCTGCCGAAGAGCAAGGTGTCAAACCACAACAACTAGCAGGAACCATTCAAAATGACATCCTAAAAGAGTTTATGGTGCGTAATACCTACATCTACCCACCGACTCCATCCATGAAAATCATTTCAGATATTTTTGAGTACACCAGTCAAAACATGCCAAAATTCAACAGTATTAGTATTTCTGGCTACCACATGCAAGAAGCTGGTGCCACCTGCGATATTGAGTTGGCATATACTTTAGCTGATGGTTTAGAGTACATAAGAAAAGGATTAGAAGCAGGCATGGATATAGACACATTTGCACCACGTTTATCGTTCTTTTGGGCTATTGGCATGAATCATTTTATGGAAATTGCCAAAATGCGTGCAGCTCGTATGCTTTGGGCAAAACTGGTAAAGCAATTCAATCCTAAAAACGATAAATCACTGGCACTGCGAACACACTCACAAACATCTGGCTGGAGTTTAACCGAGCAAGATCCCTTTAATAACGTTGCCAGAACGTGTATCGAAGCTGCCGCCGCTGCATTTGGTGGCACACAGAGTTTGCACACCAACGCATTAGATGAAGCGATTGCCTTACCAACAGATTTTTCGGCACGTATTGCAAGAAATACACAAATCTATTTACAAGAAGAAACCTATATCACCAAAACCGTTGATCCTTGGGCTGGCAGTTATTATGTGGAAAGTTTAACTAACGATATTGCCGAAAAAGCTTGGAAACTTATTGAAGAAGTTGAAGAATTAGGCGGAATGACAAAAGCCATTGAAGCCGGAATTCCGAAACTACGCATTGAAGAAGCTGCCGCTCGCAAGCAGGCACGCATTGACTCAGGACAAGATATTATTGTTGGAGTTAATAAATATCGTTTAGAACAAGAAGACCCAATCCAAACTCTGGAAGTAGATAACCAAACGGTTAGAAACCAGCAAATAGAGCGTCTTAATCGCATTAAAAGCACAAGAAATACCAAAGAAGTTACTGAAGCGTTGGCTAAATTAACAGCTGCAGCAAAATCTGGTGAAGAAAATTTGTTAGCTTTAGCAGTAGATGCCGCTAGAAAACGCGCCACTTTAGGTGAAATTAGCGATGCTTTAGAAGCTGAATTTGGACGTTACAAGGCACAAATAAAATCATTTAGCGGAGTGTATAGCAAAGAAATAAAAGACGACGAAAGCTTTAAAAAAGCGAGAGAACTAGCAGACCAATTTGCAGAACAAGATGGTCGTAGACCTCGTATTATGATTGCAAAAATGGGACAAGATGGTCACGACAGAGGTGCTAAAGTTGTAGCTACTGGTTATGCCGACGTGGGTTTTGATGTGGACATTGGCCCACTATTCCAAACACCAAAAGAAGCTGCTAAGCAAGCTGTAGAAAATGATGTGCATATTTTGGGTGTATCGTCTTTAGCTGCAGGACACAAAACTCTTGTACCACAAGTTATTGAAGAACTCAAAAATTATGGCAGAGAAGACATCATGGTCATTGTAGGTGGCGTCATCCCAAAACAAGATTATCAATATTTATTTGATGCTGGTGCTGTTGCAGTCTTCGGACCTGGAACCAAAATTAGTGATGCTGCGATTCAGATTTTGGAAATTTTGATTGATTAAAGTTCATATATATATAAAAGCCCTCCTAAGAGAGGGCTTTTTTTTTTAATAATTAACTCTCATTGGTTATTAATCGTCAACCTTATCTTTGGTATCTTTGATTTCGTATTCTTTAAAGTCACCTCCGTTAACAACAGTCCAATCTTTCATATCTTTAAAGTAGGTTTTAATCGCCTTGTTAACATCGTCAACCGTTAGACTTTTTACCTTTTCTTCAATGTTCTTTTGGAACATCATATCTCTATCATAGTAAAGATTGTTATTTATAGTACTAGCCAATTCATTATCCTTTGCTCTAGAAACACTCTGAGCCTGTACCCAACCAGCTACTGCATCGTCTAATTCTTGCTGTGTAATGCCATCTTTGATAAAACGTGCAATCTCTTCTTCAAAGCCTTTTTGCACTTTAGCATCGTTTTCTGGTGCATAGATAGCGTAGATAAACATTCCTGAATTTTTGTCTTCTTTATCACTATCTACATTAACTCCACCACCTGCACCATAGCTTACACCATCTTGCTGGCGTAATCGTGTGGCAATTCGAGAGTTTAAGAATCCACCACCAAAGACAGAACCTGCAACCTGTAAAGCCGCATAATCCTCATCGTACTGGCTACATTCAAAGTTTAAGAAACCTAAGGTAAAGGCATTCTTTTTGTCTGGAGTTTTTATTTGTTCGTTTGCCGGATTATTTGGTCTAAATGGATCTTTAATTTCAGAGTAAGGTAAATCGGATTTAAAATCTGCATACTCTTTTTCAAAATAATTTTTAAGCCCTTCCTCTTCAATGTTTCCAATAGCAACCAAAGTTGCATTGTTAGAGATTCCATAAAAATCATTATAATACGCTTGCATTGCTTCTATAGTAACGTCATTGATCGCCGCAAGTTCTTCTTCCATAGACATATTGTACAAAGGATGTCCTTTAGGGTAAGTCTGATTAATTTCACCTAGACGCTTTTGCACCAAATATTGTGGTTCGGTTTTGTTACGCTCTATATTAGCGATATCTTGGGTCTTTAATTTATTCAACTCCTCTTGACTAAATGCTGGCAATTTTAACATCTCAGTCATTAAATCTAGAGTTTCCATTAAATGTTCTTTAGTGGAAGTGACGTAAGCATAGGTTCTACCATTGCTGCCACTGAAATACACGCTAGATTTAAGCTCACTTAACTTATCTTCAATATCTTGACGAGATTTGGTTTTTGTGCCTTTATTGAGCATTCTAGCCGTATAACTCGCTACCACTCCCTTATTCATTAAATCATCAACACTTCCGTTTCTAAAGGTGAAATTAACGTTTACGGTTTCACCTCTATTGTCTTTTTTAATGAAGCCGTATTCAATGCCTGTTTTCCCCATAGTGCCAGAGTCTAAACGCGATTGAATATTAGCATAAGACACATCAAAAGCCTCACCTGTACTTAAGGCTTCTTTTCCTTTATAGTTAGTTACTAAATCTTCTAAACCTTCCGTATGAGGAATCTCGATACGCATTGGCTGCTTTGTCGGAATAAAATTACCAACCGTTCTATTGGTTTTTATAAAGTAGTTACTTAAAACTTCATTTACCTGCTCTAGGGTTGCTGCTTCTACTCGATCCCTATGGATAAACATCAACCTCCAATCTCCAGCACCAATAAACTCACTGGTATATGTACCCAAGTAAGATGAGTTACGCAACATTTGGTCCATTTGCTTACCAAGATTAGCCTTAGCTCGTTTTAGTTCTTCTTCGGTAATTGGATTATCTCTAAGCCCATCGAAAATCTCCAACAATGTAGCTTCAGCATCAGCTAATGACTTATCTGAAGGCACATCGACATTAAAATACATAAAACCTGGTTCTTTGGTGAATGGGGAAAAACTCCAAACAGAAGATGCCTTATTACTTTCTACCAAAGCTTTGTATAAACGACCAGAGGGTTGGTCTGTTAAAATATTTTCAACAAGTGCCAAAGGGGCATAATCTACGTGAGAACCTGCTGGTGTGTGATACAATGCAGATACCAATTGTAAATCTCCCACTCTACTCAATTCCACGCGTTTTTCACCATCTTGTGGTGGCTCAATTGTTGGCACATCATTTAAAGGAGTATCTGGATTTTTAATACTTCCAAATTTCTTTTCGATTAAAGCCAAGGTCTTATCGGTATCAAACTTACCTGTCACCATTAAAACTGCATTATCTGGGCGATAATATTTTTTATAGAATGCTTTTAGGTTTTCAATTGGCACACGCTCAATATCAGACTTATTACCAATGGTTGACTGACCGTAATTATGCCATAAAAATGCAGAGCTAATGACTTTTTGCATCAACACACTGGTTGGTGAATTTTCACCTGATTCAAACTCATTTCTCACTACTGAAAATTCAGAATCCAAATCTTTTTTGGCAATATAAGAGTTCACCATACGATCCGCTTCTAAATCCAAAGCCCAATCCAGATTATCTTCAGTAGCATTAAAGGTTTCAAAATAGTTAGTTCTGTCGTACCATGTCGTACCATTTGGTCTAGCACCGCGAGCTGTTAATTCTTTTGGAATATCTGGGTGATTAGGTGTTCCTTTAAACACCAAGTGCTCCAATAAGTGAGCCATTCCCTTTTCTCCATAACCTTCATGTCGAGATCCTACTTTATAAGTAATATTGACTGTAATGGTTTGTGAAGAATTGTCTGGAAAGAGTAAGACCTTAAGCCCGTTATCTAATTTGTATTCCGTAATACCTTCTACTGAGGCAGTTTTCTTTGGCTGAGCTTCAACTATTACGGAAAATAGTAAAGCAATTGCCAGCACTAGTGCAGTGCGAAAATTAGTTTTCATGTTTTTGATTAATTTATTGGTTACGCTAAAGTTAAATATTAAGAATTTAAAACTGTGTTAAAAAACTGACAATTAAAGCTTCACAAAAATTTAGCCCTGATAAAGCTGTTCTACTTATAACGTAAAAAAAGTTTGAAAATATTACCGACGAAAAGAAAGGCCAAACTGTTAACAACTTCAATTTTCAAAACCCATAATAAATTGTATTTTTAAGCCCTTAACAAACCAAATCATTTAATGGGTAAAATCATTGCTATTGCTAATCAAAAAGGTGGTGTCGGAAAAACGACAACCTCAGTAAACTTAGCAGCTTCTTTAGGTGCACTAGAGAAGAAAGTCCTACTTATAGACGCAGATCCACAAGCTAATGCAAGTTCGGGTTTAGGCATCGATGTAGATGCTGTAGAATTTGGATCATATCAGGTTTTAGAACACACCAAGACCGCTAAAGAAGCAATTACAGCTTCAAATGCGCCTAATGTCGATGTTATTCCTGCACATATAGACCTTGTTGCTATAGAGATAGAACTTGTGGACAAAGATGAACGCGAGTATATGCTTAAGAAAGCTATTTTAGATTTAAAATCTGAATACGACTATATTTTAATAGACTGTGCTCCTTCTCTAGGCTTATTAACGCTGAATGCGCTCACGGCTTCAGACTCTGTGATTATTCCTATTCAATGCGAGTATTTTGCTCTTGAAGGTTTAGGAAAATTGTTAAATACTATTAAAAGTGTACAAAAAATACACAACCAAGCGTTAGACATTGAAGGTATGCTGCTTACTATGTTCGATTCGCGTTTACGTTTATCCAATCAGGTTGTAGAAGAAGTTCAAAAACACTTTAGCGAGATGGTGTTTGAAACTATCATTCAACGTAACGTTAGACTTGGTGAAGCGCCTAGTTATGGCGAAAGCATTATAAACTATGACGTAAGCAGCAAAGGTGCAGCTAACTATTTGAGTTTAGCAAAAGAGCTTATAAAGAAAAATGAATTGTAATGGCGAAGGCAACTAAAAAACAGGCTTTAGGTCGCGGTCTTTCCGCACTACTTAAAGATCCTGAAAATGATATAAAATCTGCAGAAGACAAAAACGCAGACAAGGTTG
>JASBSA010000006.1 GCA_030149175.1 Winogradskyella sp.
TTAGATGATTACAGAATTACCAATAGAGGAGGAAAAGGTGTGAAAACCATATCAATTACACAAAAAACAGGTAACTTAGTAGCTATCAAGAATGTTACTGACGAGGATGACTTAATGATTATCAACAAATCAGGAATCGCCATTCGTATGGAAGTAGCCGATTTGCGTGTAATGGGAAGAGCTACCCAAGGGGTAAAATTGATCAATTTAAAAGGAAACGATTCAATTGCTGCAGTAGCCAAAGTAATGAGAGATGAGGATGAAGAAAGTGCAGATGAATTAGATATCGAAAGCATTGACAACCAAGCCACAAATGAAGATGGCACGGCTATTGATAATAATGAAACAGAAAACTAAAAATTAACAACATAAACTATTTATTACAAATGAAAAAATTAATGACATTAGTGCTGATTTTTACTGTTACTGCTATGTCTTTTGCTCAAAAGGATGAAGTAAAGGCTATAGAGAAAGCACTAAAAAACTCGAATTTTGCTGATGCCAAATCTGCTGTAGCTGCAGCAGAGGGATTAATGAGTAATATGGATGATAAAATGAAGGCTAAGTTTTTATTCCTAAAAGCTCAGGTACAATATGCCAATGGTGCTGCTTCAGATAGTGATATGGAAAAAGCGATTTCTACCTTAGCTGAATTAAAGGATCATGAATCTGCAATAGGAAAGCTTCGCTATACCGAAGACGCCAATGAAATGAAAACTGAAATATATAATTCATTTCTGACGAAAGCCAATGAAGCTTTTAATAGAAAAGACAACTCAGCAGCTGCCAAAGCTTATGAGAATATTTATAAAATATCACCAACAGATACGGTTTATTTATATAATGCAGCATTATTAGCAGCTCAAAATAATGATTATGAAACTTCTTTGAAGCACTTTATTAAGCTTAAAAATTTAGGTTTTACAGGTATAAAAATGAATTATATAGCTACTAACAAAGAAACCGGTAAAGAAGAATTTTTTCCTGAGAAATCAAATAGAGATTTTGCTGTAAAAACATTAAAAACTCATATTGACCCAATTGATAAAATGGAAGAATCTAAGCGTGCTAATGTTGTTAAAAACATTGCGTTTATTTATGTATCACAAGGAAATAATGAAAAAGCACTTGGCGCGATTAAAGATGCTAGAGATGAGTTTCCAGACGATAATAACCTAATTTTAACGGAAGCTACAATTCAAATTAAAGTTGGAAATAACGAAAAAGCCTTTGAATTGTTTAGAGAAGCTTTAAAAAGAGAACCAGATAACCCAGACTTAAATTATAATGTTGGTATTACTGCTATGGAAGTAGAGCAGTATGACGTTGCAAAATCTGCATTTGAACAAACGCTTAAACTTAAGCCAGACTATGCTAATGCTGCTTTAAACCTTTCATTTTTAGAGGTTAATAAAGGTAATGCCATGAACGATGAAATGAACACTTTAGGTAATTCTGCAGCTGATAATAAACGTTATGATGAGCTCAAAGCTCAAAAAAATGAATTATTTCAAGCTGGTGCAGATATTTTAGAGAAATTTGTGTCAAATAATCCAAACTTAAAGAATGCCGATATTTACAATCAGTTAGCGAATATCTATAGTGCTCTTGGAGAGATGGATAAATACAAAACTTATAAAGACAAGGCTAAGGCTATTGAAGCTGGTAATTAAAATAGCTTCAATTAATAAATTGAATTGAAAAAGTGCGACTTTGTGAAAAGTCGCGCTTTTTTTAAATGATTTTTTTTATGACACGTAGTCTGTGAGTGTGCGTATTTTTATCAATATTATAAATACCGCTATGATCTAAGCGATCAATTCTAACTTTGCCATGAGCATGTATAATATAGTTGTCTTTCATAATTATACCAACATGAATAATATCGCCTTCGGCATTATCAAAAAATGCTAAATCTCCAGGTTCACTTTCTTCAATGAAACTTAATGCAGTTCCTTGAGTCGCTTGCTGTGACGCATCTCGTAGTAAATGATAACCATTAAGTTTATAAACCATTTGTGTAAAGCCAGAACAATCTATGCCAAAGGGTGACTTTCCTCCCCATAAATATGGTGTGTTTAGGTATAAGAAAGCAGTATCAATAAGATTAGATTTTTCATTTTTTCCGGTAATCTTGTTGCCTTCAAAAGTATGTTCTAAAAGATTTAAACAGTTTAATTCTGAGCCTAAAGGAATAGGATATATGCTATCGGTATTATCCGATACAAATTGTATCAGATCTCTTGATAATGCAATATCTGACTTGGACAGTAGGTCATATTGTTCTACCTCAATTTCAATATACTGTTTGTTATCTATCCATCCTTCATATTTATCGTATGCAAAACGAATACGACTCCATTTTTTGCGTTTTTCTAGTACTTTAAAAAAGTCACCATACAACGCCTGAGTTACCATTTCACTAGTGTCAGTAGGCTCTAATCGTATTGGTACAATCCCTAGATTGCAAACTCCGTATTGCATAGAAGAAATTTAAGCGCGTTCTAATACCATTGCAGAAGCACCACCACCACCATTGCAAATAGCTGCTGCACCAATTTTAGCATTATTTTGGTGTAAGACGTTAATAAGTGTTACTAAAATTCTAGCTCCAGAACAACCAAGCGGATGACCTAAAGAAACAGCACCTCCATTTACATTTACTTTATCGTCAGATAAACCCAAAATCTTCATATTAGCTAGGCCAACAACCGAAAACGCCTCGTTAAATTCAAAGAAATCTACATCACTTAACTCTACATTAGCTTTTGCTAATGCTTTAGGTAATGCTTTGGCAGGGGCAGTAGTAAACCACTCTGGTTGTTGAGCTGCATCAGCATAACTTTTTATAGTTGCTAAAGGTTTTAAACCTAATTCACTAGCCTTTTCTTTACTCATTAGTACCAATGCAGCAGCACCATCATTAATGGTAGAAGCATTTGCAGCAGTTACAGTTCCTTCTTTTGTAAAAGCAGGCCGTAAAGCAGGGATTTTTTCCATCTTTACATTAGTATATTCTTCATCTTTGCTAATAACCAAAGCATCACCACGACGTTGAGGGACTTCAACAGATATAACTTCATCATCAAATTTCCCAGCTTTCCAAGCAGCTTTAGAGCGTTCGTAAGATTGTATAGCAAACGCGTCTTGGTCTTCTCTACTAAAGTTGTACTCTACAGCACAAGCATCGGCACAAACACCCATGGCGTTATTATCATATGCATCAACTAAACCATCTTTTTGCATGCCATCTACTAAAGTAGCAGGACCGAACTTAGTGGCACTACGAGCATGATAATAATGAGGTATAGCACTCATGTTTTCCATTCCTCCTGCAATCATAATCTCTGCATCACCTAAGCTAATAGCTTGTGCAGCTTGCATTACGGCTTTCATGCCAGAAGAACATACTTTGTTTATGGTTGTACAAGGAACAGTGTTTGGAATACCAGCAAAAATAGCAGCTTGTCTTGCAGGCGCTTGTCCTGTTCCTGCCTGAACTACGTTGCCCATTAGTACTTCATCTACCATCTCCGGTTTTAGATTTATCTTTTCTAGAGCTCCTTTTATGGCAGCAGCTCCAAGTTTTGGGGCTGGTACACTAGATAAACTTCCTAAAAAACTTCCTATAGGTGTTCTAACGGCAGATACAATTACTACGTCCTTGTTCATTGTTGTTTTGTTTTTAATTAATTCCTGCGAAATTAATGATTTTTTGAGATATTTCGGAATGTATTATGGATTATAGATGTTTTAAAATTTAATATTTGTTACATTTGATTTGTATGAAGGAACTTCTAAATAAATGGTATAAAAATCATGCATTAGTATATAAGATACTTTTGTTTTTGTTGACTACATTGTTTATCGTTTACTTATTTCCTAAGACTGGGAAGTTTAGATATTCTTTTGAAAAGGGTAAGCCATGGCAATCTGAAAATTTATATGCTCCATTCAATTTTGCTATTCAAAAAACGCAAGCAGAAATTATTGAAGAACAGCTTGAGATTGAAAATAACGCTTCGGTTTATTTTGATATAGACCTTCAAATTCCAAAGACCATAAAGTTGAATTACATCACTAAATTCAATGAGGTTTTTAGTGATTCTATGTTGTTAAAAAAAGATTTATTTAAACAGGGTACTGATATAATTGAGACCTTATACGAAAATGGAATTTTAGATACAGATTATCCATATTCTAATGATAAACCTGTTGTATTGGTGGCTTCTAATACGGTTGAAAAACGTTTAGAGTATAAAGGTTTAATTGAAATAAACCAACTTCGAGATCGACTTGAGAGTTATTTGACTAAATCCACTTCTTCGGAAAATAAGAATAGAATGATATCTCTATTTTTTGATATTGTTAAGCCTAATGTGACACTAAATGAAACCTTAACAAAAACTACATTAGAAGAAGAACTTTCCCAAATATCACTAACTCGTGGTAGTATAGATAAGGATCAGTTGATTATTTCTAAAGGTCAGGTGGTAGAAGATGAAGAGTATAATATTTTAAAATCACTAAAATCTGAGTATGAATCTCAGGTTTGGAATACTGCCAATTACAATTGGGTTCTTGTTGCGTACACTTTATTAGTGGCACTAGCACTTTTAATGCTATTACTGTTTTTACAAAAATATAGGTTAGAGGTATTTCAAAACAATACCAAAGTCACATTTATATTCTTCAACATTGCATTGATGATATTGCTCACTACTTTGGTGATTAATTATAATTCACAGTACATATATGTTGTTCCTCTTTGTATTTTACCCTTGGTTTTAAAAGCTTTTTTTGATGCAAGATTAGGTTTGTTTGCTCATGTGCTTACAGTGTTGCTCTTAGGCTTTATTGTACCTAACAGTTACGAGTATATGTTTCTTCAAATTATAGCCGGAATCGTAACGATATTAACAGTTTCAGAATTATATAAACGAGCTAATCTTTTTATATCAGTTGGTCAAATAACGTTAATTTATATCATTGCTTATTTTGCCTTTTTTGTAATTCACGAAGGGCAAATAACCACATTAAAGTGGGATACATTTGGATTGTTTATTTTGTGTGGTTTAGCAACACTTTTTGTTCAGCCGCTAATCTATATATATGAAAAGATTTTTGGTCTTGTTTCAGATGTATCACTTTTAGAACTATCAGACACTAACACAAAGCTTTTAAAGGAATTATCTAACAAAGCACCCGGAACATTTCATCATTCATTAAATGTAGCCAATTTGGCCGAAGCTTCTGCAAATGAAATAGGTGCAAACGCTATGTTGGTTAGGGTAGGTGCTTTGTATCATGATATAGGTAAAATGAAGAATCCAACCTATTTTACCGAAAATCAAAGTAACGGTATAAACCCTCACGATGAATTGTCAAGTAGAGAAAGTGCTACGATTATAGTAGACCATGTGTTGAATGGTATTGAAATCGCAAAAAAGTTTAATTTACCAGATCGTGTTATTGATTTCATTAGAACACATCATGGTACTAGTGTTGTTTATTATTTCTACATGAAGGAGAAGGCAGAAAATGATACTGTAAATATTGAAGACTTTTCATACCCTGGGCCAAAACCATTTAGTAAAGAGACCGCTATTTTAATGATGTGTGATAGCGTTGAAGCCGCTTCAAAAAGTCTAAAAGAACCTACAACAACTAAGATTAATGATTTTGTTGAAAACATCATTAATAAGCAAATGGAAAGCGGACAATTCTTAAACGCTAACATTACATTTAAAGAAATACAATCTATCAAAAAGGTAATAAAACATAAACTTGCCAATATTTACCACTTAAGAATAGAGTATCCAGAATAATAAACTAAAAGTCGGGATGACTGGATTTGAACCAGCGACCCCTAGCACCCCATGCTAGTACGCTACCAGGCTGCGCTACATCCCGCATTTTAGTATACAAGAAAGCCACACTATAAATTTAGTATGGCTTAATGTGATCGCGACAGGATTCAATTTTATATCTTAAATAAGACTATTTGTGTTAAAAATGTAAACAAATGTTTCTTTTTAATATAAATATTGTATATTTGACATGAAATAAACTTATATTACTATAATATAGGTTTGACAAATGTGGGACAAAACTATTATAATAATGAGATATAACATTTTTCAAGGAAGTGATAATTTAAAAAAGACGGTAGCAACTTCATTAGGTTATGATGTTTCTCGTTTTGATGAAATAGGTTTTACTAGAGATATTTATTTTGAATCTTATTTTTACTTGTGTAATAGATTTGGAAACCCAAGAGTGGTCGATGACTATAAAAAGATTATGATTTGGAATTTTAAAGTCAAAAACTATGATATTAGTGTTGAGTTAAACTCTAGTTGGTTAAGCTTTATTGTTTTTGGAAAATATCATTTACAACCACAATTTAGAAATCCTTATTGGCTAAAGTTAAAAAGGGAAAGATTAAAAAATAAAGAGTTGTTAATAACTCATTTAGATAGTGTAGAAGAGCGTAGTGAATACGAAGCTAAACAATTACAAAACTTATTTGATGAGTTTCAATTAGAAAAAAACTTTCCAGACGACATAAGTAATGATGAATTTAATGAGAAGTATGGGTTTGATTTTTGGCACGTTAAAATTAATAAGTTTAATAATAATATATTAGGTGTAAAATATGAGGATTATGAGAAGTACGGTGAACATTCTAATTCAGAAACAAGACACGCTTTAAAAACTTTAAATCAGTTTATTAAAAATCTTCTTACGCCGATATGGGTTAGAGATTGTCCTTTTAATATAAAAGGTAGATTAACTGATAATGAAGCTTATTCTTTAAATAGGTATGAAAATAATATAAAGATTGCGTTTCAAAATAGTTTAAATACATAAGAAATGGCGACAGTAAACTACTTAATACGTTCTAAAAGCAATACAGCTAATATCTACGTTAGGTTTGTAAACGGTAGGGCTTACAATATCACTACCGTATTACCTATTTGTATTGATCCAAAGTTTTGGGATGCTAATAACCAAAAGATTAGAAATGTGATTGAGGTACGCAATAGAGATGAGATTAACCGACAGTTGGCTCATCTTAAGCTATATATACCAGATGAGTTTAACAAAGCTTTTATGTCTGGTGATATTATAGATGTTACCTGGTTATCTAATACATGCAATAACTTTTTTAGCCGACCAAAGCAAGAGAAAAAAGGTAAGATTCCTAAACATAAGATTTACTATACCGATTTTGCTCGGTGGTGGATAAAAGAGAAGTCACCAGATTATTTAGTTAATTCTAGTAGTTATATGAATGAGCGTGAACAAGGTAAATACTTATCTTTTATTGGTATGGTAGAGGACTTTGAAGGTAGAAATAAGCTGCGTATAAAGGATGTTACAGCGCGACATATTACTGAATTTGTAAAACACTTGGCAGAGCAAAGTTACGCTAGTAAAACTATACAAAGGCACATAAGCAGGTTTAAGTTCTTTTTATT
>JASBSA010000028.1 GCA_030149175.1 Winogradskyella sp.
ACTAGAATGCCTATAAAAATTAAAAAGTTACTTTTTGTATCGAAAAGTCAATGATGACTTTTGTTTAAAGTTCATTTAACTGATTAAATTTATTTATTTCTTGTAATAATTGGTTCGATATTTTTTCTGTACGCTCTACAACAAGCCAAATACGAAAGTGTTTGGCTTTTTTTGTAAATGAGATTTCAGAAAGTTTACGTTTTAAAATTGAAATGTCAAAAAGTAAATTTTTGAATCAAAATTTGGTTTGTTGCACAAGCTTACTCACATGGCCCAACGAGCTATAGCGAAGCTAATCTAGTTCCCGCTACTAAATGAGACCTAAGCTGTTTATCTGTTTGGGGCTTTTTTTATTTACAAGAATTGCTATCTAAAATTCTAGGATTTTAAATATAATTTTTCATAGGGTATCCAAAGGAGTATCCCGTCCTATGATTCTTTCTAAAATGTCCGTAAAAATTTGTAACCACCAAATACTTTAATTTCAGAATGTTTAATAGTTTTTTAAAAAGTCTATTCTAACATTTGCTAATTGTTTTTGATTGGTGGTGAGAATAATCTTAATAAAACAGTATAAGACATTTTTTTGAAAATTCTTAATAATTTTTGAGCGATAATTTATGCTTTTTGGTCTCCACTAAATGATTACTCGTCTAAAATTTTCACTTCATATATACTGATTTATTTTCTTTGTCAGCCTAAGATTTTAAAAAATTCAATCTTTAAAAATTACTAACCAATTTAATTATTATGATTAAAAATTACTTTTTCACCTTAACTTTCATTATCCTTTTAGGATCCTTTAATGTTGTCTCGGCACAATGTGCTGGTCCAACTACATTAACTGATACGACGGGCACCATAACAGATGGTAGCGGTGCTGACAACTACATTAACGGCCAAAATTGCTCATGGCTAATCCAACCAACTGGCAGTAGTGCTGGCGATTCCATCACCTTATCTTTTTCTAGTTTTGAATTAGAGAGCTGTTGTGATTACGTAAGAGTGTATGACGGTACGGATGATACAGGGACGCTGTTAGGTTCTTTCAATGGAACGACCGTTCCAAGTGACGTAACTGCTACCAGTGGTTCTATGTATGTGACCTTTACTACTGATGGTAGTGTGGTCTATGGTGGTTTTGAGGCGTCTTATACGTACAGCCCAGCTGTGCCAACACCTTGTAATGGCTTAACGACTCTAACAGATACCTCAGGTTCATTCGATGACGGTAGCGGTGCTGACAACTACATTAACGGCCAAAATTGCTCATGGCTAATCCAACCAACCGGTAGCAGTGCTGGCGATTCCATCATCTTATCTTTTTCTAGTTTTGAATTAGAGGGCTGTTGTGATTACGTAAGAGTGTATGACGGTACGGATGATACAGGGACGCTGTTAGGTTCTTTCAATGGAACGACCGTTCCAAGTGACGTAACTGCTACCAGTGGTGCTATGTATGTGACCTTTACTACTGATGGTAGTGTGGTCTATGGTGGTTTTGAGGCGTCTTACAACTATGAAGAAAATACCCTTAGTATAACAACCAATGAAAATAATCGATTTGTTTTATTTCCAAATCCAGCAAACGATATTTTAAATATTCGAGGCATTGAGGGTGCAACCAAAGTAAAGGTTGTGGATTTAATAGGAAAATTAGTTATTGAAAAAACTATTAATAATAATCAATTGAATGTTTCTTCACTTAATAATGGTGTTTATTTAATAACCATTGAAACTGATAACCTTAAAGAAACCCATAAATTCACTAAAAACTAAATAGTGTAAATTATGCTCAGTTCAAATTAGTCGTTTATCTAAGTTTATTGAGCATAATATTGGTGTAGTAACTTAGAGTTATTGCAGAGATACTATTCCCAAGAATAATTTATTATTCTTGGGAATATTTTTTAGGCATAATTTTAAGAGGGAATTTCGATTGTATTTAAAAGTAGTCGAATCCGTCGTAATTGCGGTTATAGATTTTTGTACACTAGCTTTTACTTATATTTTTCTATGTATAATAATTCAGCACGTTCATTTAACTTATCCGTCATTTTTATTTCATTTGGTTTATTTTCATTCACAATCCAAGCTTTATTTCCAATATCACTACTTTGAAGCACAATTGTGTCTCCAAGTTCCGTCCAGCCAATTGCCCATTTATTGGCGTCTCCAGCTCCTGTATTCAATTCAGTTAATTTATTATTTTCTTTATCGAATAAGATAATAATAACATCAGCGTAATTATCAGTATTTTTATCAGTTCGGTTTACAGTTGCTTTAATTTCAAAATTTCCGGTTGGTGCTTTAATCAATTCACTTTCATAGTCACTGAAAAAACAACTTTTTAAAGTTAGAGTCAATAATATTAAAGTCAGATTACGTTTCATTTGTTAGCTTTTGTACAACTTATTATACGTTTATTGAAAGTTATATAATATGCTCTTTTAGAGAGATAACGATGATTTTATACAAGTTTTTACATCACTATTATTTGCTATAAATATTTCAATATAGACACTTTTTATAAATCATCGAAAGGACTTTTAATATCAATCAGATTAGTAATGAAGCATGGGTAGCGATTATTATTTTCTTTGGTTTGTTTCCTGTAAGTTTTATTGGGTTATAAATTATTAAAATTATAGCGTACATCTTTAAAGCTCTGTACTTTAAGCTATTATTTTTTATAGCGTTGTGTCTTGTGAATTAGTACTTGTGTTATCTTTTACTCTTAATAATTACAAAACTTTAACACACATGTGTTTTGATAATTTGTAAAAAATTTTAATTTATAAGTAGGTTGCGAATACATTACAGTTAAAGGGGGACATTAAATTACTGTACAATTCTTCTACTAATTAAATCGGTTTTTTAATACTAAAGATATGCACGATAATAAATTCCCTAAAGCAGAGTTATACAGTTTCGATGGAGATTCTTACATAGAGATATTCAACTCTAGTCCTGCAGCTAAGACTCTATCCGAATTAGATAGTGGTATCATTATAGATGTTAATGAATCATGGGAGAATTTTACCGGTTATAAGCGTTCAGAAGTTTTAGGTAAAACGGGTATAGAGCTAAATATTATAGACCCATCGCATGCAGAGGAGCTACGCGAGATGCTGAGAGAGTCTGTTTTGATAAAGTCTCATAAAATAGAAATTTATCGAAAAAGTGGGGAGAAAGCTTATGGGCTCGCTACATTTCAATTATTAGAAAAAGAAAACAATAAGTTAGTGCTTACATCAATTTTTGATATAAGTGATCTTGTAAAGTCAACTAAGAAGCTCAAAGTATTAACTAACTTTTCAAATCGTCTTCTAGAAAGTGTTTACGAGGCCGTCTTCATACTTGATAAAGAACGCAAATGTATTAGGGTTAATAGAGCTTTTAAGGAATTGACAGGTTATGACGAAAAAGATGTTATTGGTAAAAAAGCACCTTTTCTACACTGGCCACCCGAGGAGTATGATGCTATTGTTGAATACTTTACAAAATTTTTGGCAGGTGATTGTAGAAGAGACCAACTCACTTTTAAAAAAGTAGATGGTGAGCGCTTTCAGGTACGAATTTCTACAACTGAAATTTTAGATGAGAACAATGAACTATTAGGTTATGCCTCCACAGCCGTGGATATTTCTGAACAAGTTAAGTATCAAAAGTCATTGATTGCAAAATCAAAAAAAGCCACTGAAAAGAAGAATTCCATTCTCAAATTGATTAATTTAAAGGATGAAGGTATTGATATCTTCTTAAAAGAGGTAACTGCAATATCCTCTAAGGTATTAAAGGTAGATAGGGTCAGTGTCTGGAAATTTATTGACAATCAAACTAAAATAGAATGTCTTAATGCATATCATGCTGAAGAAGAAAAGTTTTTAAATCATGTAGAACTAAAGACAGAAAATTATCCAAACTATTTTGATAAGCTATACGAACAAAATATTGTAAAAGTAAATGACATCACTACAAATAGCGCCATTAACAAAGATTATAAAGAAAACTACTTGAATAAGCTTAATATAATGTCAATGCTCGATGCTTTCATAATGGGTACGGATAAACCCTTTGGAATTATATGTTTTGAACAGATTGGCAAAAAACGAAAGTGGAACTCTGAAGAAGAGCAATTTGTAACAACAATTGCGGGTGTCATCTCCCTTGCATTAGAGCATAACCACCGCAGAAAAGTACAACAAGAGCTAGAGCACGCTAACAAACAATTAACATCATCTTTAGAAGAACTCAATAAACTAAAACAGAATTTAGAACGCCAAAACACATATTTGAGAGAAGAAATCGATTTGGTTTTTAATTACGAAGATATGGTTTACGGCAGTGCAATATTCAGTAATGTCTTAACAGATGTAGAAAAGGTAGCAAGTACCAACGCTACAGTTTTGCTTTATGGAGAAACAGGCACAGGTAAAGAGTTAATTGCCAGGGCTATACACAACAATAGTAACAGAAGGGATAAGCCACTAATAAAGGTAAATTGCGCTGCAATACCTAGTGAGCTTATAGAGAGTGAATTATTTGGTCATAAAAAAGGATCTTTTACAGGTGCATTTAGTGATAAGGATGGAAAATTTAAGCTTGCAGACGGTGGAACACTTTTTTTAGACGAGATAGGAGAATTACCTTTAGAAATGCAACCAAAACTACTAAGGGCTATACAAGAGTTTGAAATTGAGCCTATTGGAGATTCCAAAGTACACAAGGTTGATATAAGAATAATTACCGCTACTAATAGAAACTTAAAAAAAGAAGTAAAGCACAAACGGTTTAGGGAAGACTTATATTACAGAATCAATGTATTTCCTATCCATATACCACCCTTAAGAGATCGACGAGAAGATATCCCAATTTTAATTGAACATTTCGTCAATAAATTCTGTAAAAAATATGGAAAAGATATAAAGTTGATTTCGCAAGAAACCAGAGAGGCACTTTATAACTATCATTGGCCTGGTAACATACGAGAATTAGAAAATCTTATTGAGCGTGCTGTGATCTTAAGTAACAATAACTCATTGTTTGTGCCAGGATTTATAACATCCAAGAATGAAAGTCCAATAGATTTGACAACACTAAGCCTAGATGAAGTACAACGTTTACACATAAAACAAACGTTAAAAAAATGTAATTGGAAAATTGATGGTCCTAATGGAGCAGCTGTGGCTCTAGATATAAAACCAAGTACTCTTAGGGATAGAATGAAAAAGTTAGGAGTTACAAGATCCTAATCTTAACCACGGTATTTCGTAAATAACGTTTTGCAACAACATAAGCCCACGACACATCGTGGGCTTCTTTTTTGTAGTAAAAAAAATAAAAACCAGTAAATCAGTTACTTATGTTTTTGTAAGTGTTAAAATTTAGTTATTGGCACACCATTGGCAATAGAGATTGTAAAATAAAATTAAGACGTGCCAATTGAATTATCACATAATCTTGAAACAGTAAGATTTTGGACCGAAAAAGAAATTCTGTTTTGTCAATTTTTGAACACAAGTGTGAACTGTAAATTGATAGAAAAGGATGTTGCCCATTTTTTAATAGCCATAGAACAACTTACTATAGGAAAACAAATACCAATGTTAGTAGATCTTAGAAATGTAGTTGGGGGTTTTTCAATTGAGGCTGTAAAGTTGATTAGTAATAACGTAGCCTTTCAACAAAATATAACACGCCAAGCATTTGTAATCAATACCATTCATAGTAAACTCTTGGTTCTTTCTTTTAAAAGAATTTATGAACCTCACAAACCATTTAGAATTTTTGAAAGCTTCAATAAAGCTATTGAGTATTGTGAGGAGAGTAAGGATATAAAAATATGAAAGTACAAAAACTTGAAAAAATAAAATTTGAGGATATTAGCCCAGAGGTTTTAAAGGTATTAGGGGCGCATCTAACTTTTACCATTACAGATACTATTGGTCGTGTAATTTATGCGAACGATAATTACTGTAAGCTTATCGGTAAACCAAAAAATACTATCCTTGGGTACGGAAACGATATTTTAAAGTCCCAGTTATGTACTGATAAGGTCTACAAAGAACTGTGGAGTGCAATAAATGATGGAAATACTTGGAAAGGTGTTCTGCACCATAAATCTGAAGGGTCTAAACATCTTTGGTTAGAAACAGCCATATATCCAATGCAATCCCAAAATGGCAATCAAAAATATATTTCTATATACGAAAATATTACGGATTATTACGAGTTGCAAAATATCTCTGATACTAGAGAAAGGGAAGGTAGAGTTGCAATGAGAAATATTAGTGAAATTACCTTATCAATAAACAATAGAGCAAAAATATTAAGAGCAACAGATAACGAAATAAACAAAGACTACGATGATATTGTTGGAACATATATCTACGATTTTTTAGATAAGGATTATCATGATGCCATTAGGTCTAAAATAAAGGAAGCATTTACTCATAAAATACCTGTAGAATTTCAATTTGCTTCTTACACGGGAAGTTCTGGTAGTCAGCTTTTCATTTCAGATATCGAACCAGTATTTAACAAATCGGGTCAAGTTTCATATGTAAATGTTACAACAGAAGTTAAGACCAAGGACGTTAGGATATTGAAGCGACTTAAGGACATCGAAACCAAATATAAAGCAGTTTTAAAGTCATGTGAATTTGGTATTATCATCGTCACTGATGAAGATGGTGTTATTAAAGAATGGAACGAAGGAGCCCATTTGGCATTTGGTTATACCGAATCAGAGGTGATAGGTAGGTCTTTGACAATGCTTATTTCAAAAAACCATCTAGAGCAAGGCTTAAAAGAGCTTTTGAAAATTAAGGCAACCACTGGCGGTCACACCAGAGGTGAGACTACCGAATTGATTGGTTTTAAGAAAAATGGGGAAGAGTTTCCGCTTGAGCTGGTCATTCATGAATGGTATTGTGGCAAGGAACGTTATTTCTCAACAGTAATGCTCGATGTCTCCAAGCGAAAAAAATTAGAAAACCGATTAAGACAAAAGACAAAAGATCTAGAGTTGTTTTTATACCGTTCTGCTCACGATCTAAAAGCTCCTATAACCTCTGCTGAAGGACTTATAGAATTAATAAGGTATGAAGATATAGATGGTGATACTTTGCAACTTATAGAGATGCTAAGCGCTACATTAAATCAAGGAAAACTTCTATTTGATAATCTGGCCTTTGCCGCGTCTATATCTCAAAAGAAAAGTGAACTTAACATCATAAACTTTGAAAAAGAGATTAATAGAATTTTGAATATGCTCAGTGGATTGGATGGTTACGAACATATCGATTTTAATATTAAAATTGATCAGACTAAAAGATTTTTATCAAATAGAGAATTGTTGTGTTCAATATTTCAGAACCTAGTTCAAAATGCCATTATTTATAGTAAAACACCAAGAATCGATTTTCGTCCCAAAATTAATATTGATGTAAAACAAATGACTAGCCAGGTGCAAATAACTGTATCAGACAATGGTATAGGTATAAATAACGAAAATAAGGATAAAGTTTTTGATATCTATTACAGGGCAAGTAATGAAGGTAAACAAGGTACCGGACTTGGCCTATATATCGTAAAATGTATTGTAGAAGACTTACAGGGCTCCATTTCAGTAGATAGCCAATTAGGTGTTGGTACAACCTTTAAAATAACAATCCCAAATCAAAAAAAATAAAAAAAATATGATTAGAAACGTAATGATAGTGGATGATAATAAAATCGATCTATTTGTCACAAAAAAGATTATTGAAAAATATAATCCTGATATAAAAACCAGAAGCTTTATCAATGGCGATTCTGCACTATACTTTCTCGAATTATGCCAAAAAGAACGTGGGTCTGAGATATTGGCTGTTCCAGAATTGATATTAGTTGATATAAATATGCCACAAATGGATGGTTTTGAATTTTTAGAAAAGCTTGAAAAGCAATTTAAAGGACAAAGCACAAAGTTTAAAATTTATATGCTAACGTCATCATTGTACGCAGAAGACATATCTAGGGCAAACAATAATGCAATATGCACTGGTTACTTGTGTAAACCATTGACCGTAGAAAAGTTCGCTAAAGTGTACGAAAAACATTTGAGTACAAAAGAATACAAGAAAACATCCTGAAATGAATAAAATTATTTGATATGGCAAAAAAAACTACCATAGTAATAGCACTCTTGTTATTATTTCAAGTACAAGTGCAATCACAAATCAGTAACCTTGGTGATTTAAAGATTGTTTTTGGAACAGAAGTAATTTTCACTTCTAATTACCAGAATTCGGGAAACCATATTTCTGATGGAGATCTTTATTTTAACGCAAATTTTATAAATAATGGCAGTACGGCTTCCAATAACGGAACGACATTTTTTAAGAGTAATGCTAATGATATTCAAGAAATTACTGGATCATCAAATCAAATCTATTTTTATAACCTAGAAGTTGATATGACCTCGCCAACAGTAAAAGGGTTATCTATTGCCAATGCAATAGGGTTGCACTTGGAGAATTCACTTTACATTAAAAATGGAGACCTAAGGCTTTTAGGCGAATCACAATTGATTCAGGCGAACTCAGGAATGGACATTAACACCATAGGATCTGGAAAATTACTTATAGACCAGCAAGGTGATAGTTCCGTTCACAGATTCAATTACTGGTCCTCACCGGTACATCGTATTGGTAATTTCTCCATTTCAACTTGCGTTTTTGATGGTACTGATGCAAGCCTTAATCCATTTGGACCACAATCCATAGACTTTAACAACGGATTTCCTTACAATGGTTTGCCATCTGTTACCGACGGAAGCGGAAATGTTACAACACCACTCACCATTAATAAATACTGGCTTTACACTTACTCTATGGGCAACGGAACGTATGCGGATTGGTTGTCTATAGATGAAAATACGGCTCTCAACCCAGGACAAGGATTTACAATGAAAGGTACTGGTACATTGGCATCTCAACAGTATTATGTGTTTTATGGTGATGCAAACAATGGTGATTACAGTTTTGGTATAAACTCTGGCGAAAGTGCTTTATTAGGTAATCCGTATCCATCAGCCCTAGATGCCCAACAATTTTTAACTGACAATGCTAGTGTTGTTGATGCTCTATACTTTTGGGTAGATGGAGGATCTAACTCACACTATTTAACCGATTACCTTGGTGGTTATGCCATAAGAAATCTTACAGGTGGTGTTACACCCTCTGTAGCATCGTCCTTAATAAGCGGAATTGGGAATTCTGGTACTGTAACACCTCCATCTCAATACGTGTCAGTAGGTCAAGGTTTTTTTGTTCAAGCTTCAAACTCGGGCACAATTCAATTTAATAATGCCCAAAGAATTTTTAAAACCGAAAGTGCTTCTGAAACCACATTCTATAGAAATAACGAAAGTTCAGCGGATACAAATAAATACCTAAGAATAGGTTATGAAGACCCAGAAGGGTTTCATAGACAATTATTATTGGGTTTTATGCCTAGCTCAGGGGCAAACGAGAACTATAACCAAGGTTATGATGCAAAAATAAATGGGCTGAGGGATGATGATTTGTTCTTTGTCATAGACGATGATATAAATAGTCCGTATGCTATTCAAGGAGTAGGAAATTTTGACGAACAAATGGTATTTGATCTTGGGCTAGAAGTATCAGAAATAGGTGTGCATAAAATAATGCTAGATGACCTAGAAAATTTTAATTATCCTGTATATATACGAGATAATTACACTAATACCGAATTCGATTTAACAACCTCTAATTACGAATTTAATCCCCCACAAGGAAATTACCATAATCGCTATACACTTGCATTTCAACCACTTTATTCATTAGGTGCAGAAGAAAATATTGTGTCTCAGCCTAAAGTATACTACAATGGTGTGGATGCCATTGAAATTTATAATTACCAAAGAGCAATTATCGATCGAATAGAGGTTTATAATACGCTTGGTCAATTGGTTCTAACAAAAGTAGATGGCATAAATAATAAAGAAAGAATTAGTATTCCATTTACCAAAAATGAAGGTGTATACGTCATTTTACTTAAAACAGAAAACACTCAAATAACTACTAAAATTTTAACCTATTAATTATGAGAAAACTTAATTCAAAACTGATTTTAATCAAATGCTTGGTTTTGATGTTAACTAGCTATACTACTATTGCACAAGTTGGCATCGGAACTTTAACACCAGATGCATCTTCGATGCTCGATATTAATTCTACATCAAAAGGATTACTAGCACCAAGAATGACTAGTGCACAGAGATTAGCAATTACAAGTCCTGCAAACGGATTATTGGTATATGATATTACCGATAATGCATTTTATTTCTATGATGCCAGCCAATGGGTTAAAATTGACTCTGAGGTGAGAAACAATTATAAATTAATTAAATCTGCCACAGACTTAAGCGATGAGCTAACCAATGGTGGAGGTACAGAATATCTTTTAGATGAGAATACCTTTTATGAAATTAACGGAACTATAAATTTAGCTTATCCTGTAAATCTTAATAATGCGTTTGTGTCTGGCATGGATACTTACGAGGACGTTTTAATTAAAACAGGTGGTACCTTGTTTTCTGGTACAAAAGGAGGTGTTATAAAAAATATAACACTTGCTGCTCCTGGAGGCACTGTATTTGGACTTAATGGAACTACTTCAGATAATCTAATTTTAAGAGATGCGCTTATAGCAAATTCTAATGCTGTTGGTAATATTACTGGTTTTAAGATGGTGTTCTTTAGTATTGTGCAATTTTCAAATAATTCTAACGGACTTACATTTACAGATATCACTGACTTGTTAATTAGTAATACAGGTTGGCAATCTAACAACTCTGGTAGTTACGAAACATATACAGGTACTTTTGGTTTTATACAAAAGCAAGGTGGTTTTATGGTTGTAGATGGCTCAGATGTTGGGATTGATGTAAGCTCAAACCCTTCAGTCTCAAACGCTGTCTTATCAGGTGTTAGTTTTTCGGGTACAAGCAGTCAATACATTGATGGTTATACGGTAGGGTCTTACGCAGGATATAATTTTAATAATTCATGGAATGTGAATTGTCCCGGAATACCAGCAGAATCTGATGAGGTTAGTGGAGGTAATATTTACTATGATGGCACTATTACAACAGGTTTTGTTCAGTCTATCACAAATAATAGTCCCTTAAATTTGAGCGGAAACAGTAGTTCTAATACCACAACCTTGGTAAATGCTTTAAGGACGATGTCAACTCAAGACAATAGAATAACCTATACGGGAAAAAAAACAAGAACATTTCAGTTAAATGCAGCATTATCCATTAGAGGTAATTCAGGTATTGGTGACTATTATGCCTTTTTTATTAGAAAAAATGGGTCTACAACACTAGCGGAGACCAATACGTTAATGCGTGTTAATAATACCTCTGATATTTCGAGTAATGCTATATCAGGGACTGTTGAGCTGGCACCAAACGATTACATTGAAATATGGGGACAACGACTCACGGGTTCTGGTACCACATCAATAACAGTGTTTTCGTTGAACTTAAATATTAGGTAAGGCTCAGTATGGTCTAAATTAATGATGTTATAAGATATTTATTATTGTTCAGGACAATTTTAATTTTTGTGTTAGTGATAAAGCTTCAATTTTTTTGGAGCTTTATTTTTTAAATAAATAAAAAAGTTAGCGTCTCTTAAATTTACCATGAAATAGGCTGCTAAAAAAGGATGACGAAAATCATACTAAATTTAAATAATGATTATTAAATTTAGTTTATGAGAAATATACTATTACTTACAGACTTTTCAGATAATTCTATAAATGCTTTGCACTATGCTTTAAAGTTGTTTAGTGGCTCTAGCAATATTTTTTTTGTGTTGCATGTTGAGGTTGCTAATACGTTTTTAACTGATGATTTAATAGCTGATGGAAATAAAAGTATCTACGATTCTCTGGTTGAAAAACCAAAAAATAGATTAAAAAAGGTCGTTTCAGATTTAGAAGCAGCATCTAAGCATGAAAATTTCAACTTTGAGATGCTTGTAGACCATGATGTTTTTCTGGATTCTGTCAATCAAGTTGTAGCATCAAAGGATATTGATCTGATAGTTATGGGAACCAATGGAGCTACAGGTGCCAAAGAGGTCATATTTGGGAGTAATACTATAAATGTAATTAGAAAGGTTACTTGCCCAACACTTGTAATTCCTGAAGATTTTGAATATACCTCACCTAAGGAAATTCTATTACCGTTAGATTTGAGTGATTCTATAGGTGGTAACTCCTTTAAAAGCCTTTTGACTTTTGCAAAAACACACTCTGAAAAATTACACCTAATAAGAGTAAAACCTAACGATGAAATTTCAGTAGAGGAGCAGAAAGATAAGGAGTATATTGAAACCCACTTAGAAGGTTTTAACTATGAATATCATGTTGTAAGTGATACACCAATGGATCACGTGGTGAATTCTTACACCCAAACGCATAGTATAGACGTCGTAGCGTTATTAGTTCAGAAAGAAAGCCTTTTTGAAAGATTCTTTACAGGGTCTTCAACTACAGAAATTAGTAAGAAACTTAAAGTGCCGTTACTTGTGTTTCATGTGTAAATTAATACCCTTTAATAAAAGGATTAGCTTGTTTCCTTTTTTGTGCTTAATTCAATTGGGTTTATTAACTGTTCGATCTCTAAAGTTTCAATGATTAAATTAATGTAATCATTTACAGTTTTGTCTATAGATTGAGGATCTACAATGTTTATTGAGCCTTTCCAGAGAAGTTCGCTGTCTTTCGTTGGGCAAATACAAAAAACAGAAGTTTCTGCATGGTAAACCGTATACTCTTCATAATACTGAGGATTGTAAAAACTATCCTGATATCTTAAATAATCTTCCTTAAATTTTATGAAGGTTTCATCGTAAACATCAAAGTTTTTGGAGTAAACTATTTTGTCTTCAGAGCCTACTACTTTTGAGAAAATAATAGTGTCAAACCCGTCTTGTGAAAGCTGTTGTTCTAGAGAATCCAATTCATTTTCGGTAAGCTTTTCGGTTTTAAAGGATTTAGGAAAAACTTCAAAACTTGTGTAAGCATCTGTACCTCGCATAAGAAACTCCTCCTTTAACTTATTCTCAAATTTTTCTTTGGCTTCTATCTTAGAAGTCAGTCCAACAACCAAAACTTTAGATGGCGCATAGGATTCTGTTTCCGGATTTTTCCAGCTATCTGTTAGCTGAGTCGAGGTACAACTGCTTACAAGTGCTGTTAAAAGTAGAATAATCAGCGTTTTCATAATGGGTTATTTCTTATCTAACAATCGATTTTGCTTACTTTCTTTCATAACCATTTTAATTAGGTTAAAAAGTTTTGCTTTTATGGTTCTGTATCGTTTTCTAAACTCCTCGACTAATTCTGTAAGATTGCGATGCTCTTTTTTATAGGCTGTTTCTTCTTTAATCTGATCTATACCATCTACCATAATTGATAGTTCTTTTTCATGAGATTTAACGGCATTGATTAAAGTCTGGGTTTGTTCAACAATTTTAGTGAGTTTATCGATTAATCGTTTACTTTCTTCAAAATGATTGTTGTCTAAAATCTGAAGTGTATACGAACGAATTAAATCTTCAAAAAACCATTGCTCTTCTTTGCAAAATTCTAATTCTGAAAGCCATTTTTTAGATTCAAAGTGCATCTCATCTGCACTCAGCCATTCGGTATGTTTGGCATTTGTGTGTATCGTTTTCATGATTTAAAAAATTTAAAACAGCAGAGTGTATGGTCTTAAAACGTACACTCTGCCTTAATTAAGAGATTTTAGATAACTTCAACCTTTTTAGGTTGTTGTGTTTTAGCCTCTTCTTTCTTAAGAAGATTAAGCTTAAGGATACCATTTTTATAGGTGGCCTTAACCTCTTGGTCTGTGTTAATAGATTTAGGTAGGGTTATAGATCTTTTAAAAGAGTTGTAGCTAAATTCTTTGCGTGTAAAATCTTCCTCTTTTTCTTCTGTTTCATGTTTCTTCTCACCACAAACGTTAAGAATATTATCGTCTATAGTTACCTCAAAATCTTTTTTATTGAAACCTGGAGCCGCAAACTCAATTTCAAAATCATCATCGTGTTCTTTAACATTCATAGCTGGCATTAAGCTATCTTCTTCAAAAAAATCATTGTTAAAGAAATCGTCGCTGCTTAAAAAATTTTTTAAGCCTTCATTTGTCCAACTAGGGAACAAGCGTCGTCTGTTGTTAAATTTAATTAGTGACATAGCTCTAAATTTTTAGTGTTAAACTTCGATTTTACTATTCCTAATTTACTGAGCTAATGGTGATTCTGAAATGATTTTGGTCAGTTTGCAGCAAGTTGTTTCAAAATTAAATAATGAGCTTTTCTACATCCGTTAACTTAGGGATTTTGACATGCCAACCATAAGTGTTTTCAATTTTAGATCTAAAGGAGTCTAGTGCAGTTGGTTCACCGTGAATAAGATAGACCATTTCTGGAATGTTTTTAATGGTTTTCATCCAATTTAGTAAATCCTCTTGGTCTGCATGTGCCGATAAGCTTTCGATAGTTTTTATGGTAGCTTTTACCGGATAATATTTTCCAAAAAACCGAATTTCGTGCACACCTTCTTTTAGTTGTCGGCCTCTGGTGCCTTCGGCTTGATAACCAACCAAGAGTACAGTAGTTAAAGGCTCGTCTATTAGTTGTTGTAAGTAGGTGAGTACACGTCCACCAGTAACCATACCACTACCTGCAATAACAATTTTAGAGCGTTTATCGTCTATAGTTTCCCAGGTTTCTCTGTAAGACTGTACGATGTTTACATGATTGCACATCGCGTAGTATTCTTCAGTTGTTAATCTATGCCAGTTAGGGAAGTGTTTAAAAACATCGAGGACATTGTTGCCCATTGGACTATCTATAAAAATAGGAATGTTTGGGATTCTTCGTTGTTTATATAATTGCCATAAAATGTACATTAAAGTTTGTAAACGCTCTACTGCAAAACTAGGTATGATGAGATTGCCTTTTTTGTTAATCGTTTCTTTGATGATGTCCTCTAAAATGGTTTCTACATCTTCTTCTGGATGTAGCTTATTGCCATAGGTACTTTCAATAAACAGGTAGTCTGCCCATTCTGGTGTTTTTGGATTTTTGAGTAAGTAATCATTAGTACGTCCAATGTCTCCTGAAAATACAAACCGTTTACCATTAATGTCTAATTCTATAAATGTGGCGCCAATGATATGACCATTGTATTGAAATCGATAGGAGATGTTTTCAGTTAATGAAATCCATTTGTCATTTTCCTCTGCATGAAATAACTTAATAGTCTGTTCAGCTTCTTCGACTGTATAAAACGGTAAAGCAGGCTTGTGTTTGGTGTACTTTTCTTTATTGGCTTTATCAGCTTCTTCTTCGTGAATTTTAGCACTGTCTTTTAGAATAATTTCGGCAATAGCAAGTGTAGGTGCTGTACCAACAATTTTACCTCTAAAGCCTTGTTTTAAAAGTCTTGGTAAATAACCAACGTGGTCTAAATGGCCATGTGTTAAAAGAACAATATCAATAGACTTAACATCGACAGGAAGATTAGACCAGTTAAGTTCTCTCAACGTTTTTAAACCTTGAAACATACCACAGTCTATCAAGATATTTTGTTCTGAGGTTTCTAACAAAAATTTTGACCCTGTGACTACACCAGAGGCACCTAAAAAATTAACCTTAACAAACTTTTCCATATCTATTCAGTTTTAATTGCACATAGATCTGCGATTTCTTTAAGTATTTTGTCTTTTCTGGCACCAGAAATTCCTAAATGATCTAGATAGAATTTATCGTGTATCAGTTCTCTGCATAAAACCACATTTCTACTTAATAAAAATTGTTTTTCTCTGTTTGATAATAATGTGGATACCGTAATTGGATATAATCCTAAACGGTCAATTCGGTCTTTTAATCCGTCGTTTTCAGGATAATCCCAACTTAATAAGTAGAGTCCACAACATTTACTGTATTGTATGGCATCTTCTGAGAATCTTGTATTGGTAACTACCCAACCTTGGTTTAAGATTGTTCCGTTTTTTGAATTGGTATTCCAATGTGCTTTTACGTCTTGGTAGCGCGAGTTAATGTATAAAGGTATTTTTACATTACAATTAATACCTTGTTCTCCATGAAATTTACATTCAATGATTGTGGTTTCATTGTCTTTGTGTGCAACAACATCAATCTCGTGCGTTACACATTTGCCTTGTAAAACTTCACCAATACTTACCTTATAACCTGAGTATTTTAATATTGCTCCTACGAATCGCTCAAAAGGAAAACCAGTTGGACCTAACTCATAAATTGCCTTTTTGAGTTTGTATTTAGAGGCAAAATGACTTTTCTTTTTCTTCAGTAAAGCAAAAGCTCTGTTATAAATTTCTTTGGTTGAAATGCCTTGGTAGAGCTCGTCTCTAACTTTATCTATAATTTGGTCTATAGTCTCTTTATCTGCACCAGTTCGTTTTAAAGAAGAACGTAACTTATTAAGTGAAAATTTTACTCTATCACCTGATGATTTGGTTATAATGATGTTTTCGTTTTCCATTTTTATTCATTTAAAAAAAGCTGCCAAAACATTATTGGCTCTGGCAGCTTTACTGACTAATAAAATTTGCTGGAAACTAATTCAACTTAAAATAATCGCGAACCCAAGCGATTATCTGATTGTTGGTCATGCTATCAGTTTTTACAACATCTTTTACTTTTGTGTTTAGTGCATTATAGTTTTTGTCTAATTCTTTTTTGAACTTTTCATTTGTGCCAGCAGGTCCAAAAATGACTAGTGCATCAGTATCTTTAACATTCTCGACAATATTTTTGAAATACTGCTTAAATTGATGTTTCTCTTTCTCTAAATATTTACTGTCCTTAATAACATCTTGTGGTCCACTTTTAAAGCGCTGACCAGAACCTCCTTTGGCTTTAAAATGTTCAATTTCGGACTGTATAGTTGAGAAATTCTCTTTTCCGTTATCTATCTTCACTATGTGCGCTTTGTCTTTGTCTATCCAAATTCCTGTATACTTCATGATGATGTGATTTTAATTTCTTAGGTCGTGCATGGCTAAAATTGGGACATTGAGATGAAATGATATTTCCTTAACCAATGGGCTAGAAAGTATGCTGCCAAAAAATTTATGTTTTTTATTAATAAATGCTACCATATCACTTTCTCTACTTTCAACAAATACATTGATTGCTGCAATTACTGAATTGTTAGATAAGGTATGGTGCTTATAAGTTGTACCTTCTAGTATTTCTTCTAGAAGAGCCTTGTTTTCTTTTTGAGAATCATCTAATTCATCTTGCTCTTTAACGTGCAAGACAATGATAGATGCATCCGACTTTTTAGCAATATCAGTAAGGTAAACCAACTCTCTGCGTTTGTATGGTACTTCAAAACCTGTCGGAAATACTATTTCTTTGGGTAGCTTTATTTCAGCTTCCATAGGTACTACAATTACAGGACAATTACGTACTTTTTCCATCACATATATGGCAGTGCTGCCAAAGGCAGTAGCTCTAGAGTGTGTTTCGCCTTTAGTACCCATAATTATTATTTCTATATCCTTTTTGTCCACTATTTCTTTAATAGCATCAATAGTGTTGTTAAACATCGATACGGTTTTGAAATGATGTTTTGGATTGTTTTTCTTTGATAGGACTAATTTGTCTAAAACTTTGGCCAATCCATTTTCAGAATCCCATTTTTTAGACTCGTAGATGTCGTTACCCGATTGTGGTTTCATTAAACTTTCAACTAAATTTCCAGTAGCTGAAAACACATTAAGAATATAAAAATCTGTAGGCTCATTTTTATATAGCTCGGTAGCATAATCTATAGCATGCCAAGCATTGTCTGAAAAGTCTGTTGGTAATAATATCTTATGCCTCATGATAGTATGCTTTAAGTTTTCTGAGTACAACGCTTTCTAAGCAGAAGACGGAATTACAAAAAATGGTATTGTGGCATGGAAGCCTATTTTCTTAATTACAGGCTCGTTAATTATGCTTTCTATAAAACTGTGCTCATAGTTAATCATTACCAAAATGTCTATGTTTAGTTCTTCTATAAAATCCTTTATTGCATTTTCTTTCTTTGTGTAATCTGGCATCCAATGGAAAGTATGTGGATTTTCTTCTAAATAAGCTTTTAGCATTGCCAGATTGTAATCTTGCTGGTGACTCAGATTTTTTTCTTCGTTAATATGTAATATTCTAATCTTAGAATCGTGCAGTTTTGATAAGTTTTTTAGAGGTAGTAACTCTTCGCCATAAAATCGATTAAAATCTGTTGGAAATGCAATTTGTTTTGGCTCCTCAAAGTCAAATTCATGAGGAATTAAGAGAATAGGGCTAGACTTAACGTGCTTAATGATTTTTACAGTGTTACTACCCATAAATATCTCTTTTGCACCAGTAGCTCCTTTGGTTCCCATTACAATAAGATCAATGTTGTATTTGGTGATGGCCATATCAATGGCGTCATCCATGGCACTTGCACTGAGTACAACCTCAAAATTATGATTAAGGTTGTCGTTTGCACGTTCTGCCATGTCTTTGAGTTCTAATAACTCCTGCATGGCATTATCTGCCATAGATCTCAGCAGTTTATTGGAAATATTGGACATCGCAGAGGCTTTCATTTTATAAGAGTGCAGAAAATAAAACGTACAATCTTCCTTCTCGTATAGTTTAAGTGCATAAACGGCTGCGCACCAGGCATTATCCGAAAAATCTGTTGGTAATAGTATTTTTTTCATGGCGAGTAGCTTTAGTTCGTTAGCAAAAGTTACTGTTAACTTTTGCATTTTGAAATGATAATAATCAGTCTTATTTATAGTTGTGAAGGAATAACCATAAACGGAACATTAAGATGAAAACCTATGTGTTTTATATTGGATTTAAAGAATAGATTTTCAAAAAATGAATGCTTATTGTTAATCATCACCAACAA
>JASBSA010000031.1 GCA_030149175.1 Winogradskyella sp.
TAGATAACCGTACATCCCAACAGTTTCAACCAAAACAACAAACCATAGATACCAAATGAAAATTTTCATTTGGCTATCTTTAGTTTTTAGATAGTAATAAGTACCTGCAAGAGCAGCAATAAGTTCAACAATATGAATTGCTACTATATAATTTGACATTTACTGAGGATAATTAGCACTCGGAGGATCTCCTTTGCTTCCCCTATTGAGGCCATCAGCATCTCCAATATCATTACCTCCACCTTGTAAAGTTGGCAACATAGAACCTTCTGATACATTTTTAGAGCCTGTTGGCACAAAGAACATGGTCATTAATCCTGGTCCTTCTTTGGTATCTGGATAGGCACCAGCATAAAGTCTTAATCCGTCTAAGGTGTAACCCAAAGAATCTGCTTGTTGCTTAGCATGTGCAATATAAGACTCTATCTCTTCTAGAGCATACCAAGACGATCTGTTGTCTGGTGTTTTAATCAAAGAATCGCTAATAATAGTGTGTCTGCTATTATAAGCTTGATCGAGTGCTTTAATTTCAGCTGGAGTAATTAATCCTTTTGGTTTTGTCATTTCTTCTAAATTTTGATTGGTTGATAGATAGTAATAGGTTCCGGCAATACCAATAACCACACCTACTAGAAGTAACAATAGCTTTTTCATAATGTTGAGGTTTAATTAATAGTTAAATCTAATGTATTGAAATTATGAAACATATAAAAACTATTATTCATTCTTTTCTTACAAATTTATTCTTTTAATCTAAATTTTAATGTGTTTCCTGTTGTTTTTTGAGCAAGCATATTTATTGCGCTTTCCATCAACTGTAGTACTCTTGGATAGCCTCCTGTAGTTTGGCAATCTCTCGTTAAAACTATTAAATTGCCATTTGGTGTAAGTTGGACAGTTCCAGGTAAAACAGGTGCGCTAAGTATTGGTTTTATGTCATTTTCAACCATTGGCTCTAACTGATAAGCCATTCGGTTATTGTATTTTGACACTTTAAACTCATCATTTTCTAATTGTTGTTTTTGTTTTTCTGAAAGCCTATCAAATTCAGGCCCTTTGAACACATCTAAGATGTTAGACTTCAATATTGAATTATCAAATTTGACTTTAGAATTTGAAACATGAAGGCTAGAAAAAGATTGATAAGGAACTAACTCCCCTTTATGTATTGTGTTGTTGGAAGTAACAGGGTTGTACTGGCTTCTACTCCCTAAAAGCACATCAGATTTAAAACCTCCCTTGATAGCCAAGTAGGTTCTAAAGCCCTGTTTTACTTGTGCAAAATGCAATACATCATTAGAGTGAATATGTATTAATTTATGCTGCTCAATAGGCATATCGTTGAGTTTAGGATTCATAAAAGCACCAGAAACAACAATAGTAGTTGGTTCTAAAAACTGAAATTTACCACCTACCATAGTCATTTCAATAAGTGCGGCATCATTAGTATTACCAAGCAAAGCATTTGCAAATTGAGCCGAATACAGATCGATAACACCAGAAACAGGAACTCCATGGTCTCTATACCCAAAACGACCATAATCTTGTATGGTTGAAAAAAATCCAGGTTGCAGAACTTTAAGCATTTTGTAAAGGCTTTAATTGAAAACAACCACGCTTTACATCTTGTTCCAAGTCTAAAAATTCTGACTTAGAAATGGGATAAAATTTGAGTTGATCACCTGCATTAAAAACGCAAGGAGGATTTGTTTTTGGATTGAAAAAATCTACAGGAGTTTTGCCAATAATATGCCAACCTCCAGGACTGTTTTGTGGATAGATTCCAGTTTGGTTTCCACCTATACCAACAGCACCTTTTTTTACATCTAAATTTGGTGCTGATTTTCGATCTAAATGAAGCTTGTTATCAAGACCTCCCAAATATAAAAATCCAGGTAAAAAGCCAATAAAAAAAATGGTGTAAATTGCCGCTGAATGACGTTGGATAATTTCAGCTTTTGACAGCTCTTTTTGTAATGAAAATTCTTCTAAGTCTAAACCAAATTCATCGTCATAACAAACTGGTATTTTCCATAACCTTGATTTTAAATTTTCTAGATTAGTTTTGTTATATTTTAATGATTTTAGCTTTAAAATTTCATCATTGATATTATCAATAGTAAAATTATAAATAATTAATATTGAGTTGTATGTGTTAATTAATTCAACTTTTTGTTTAATATATAAATTTTGAATTATTTTCTTATAACTCAATATACTTTTTAGCATATTTTTATCCATAACAGAAGGCCATTCTATTAAAATGGAATGCTCACTATAGGGTGAAAATTTTAATTCGTATTCCATAAAATGCTCATTTAATCTTCACATCATATTTAGGCAATTCACTAGTAAGAAACTCTAAAATATTAAGTGCATTTTGGGTATCACCATGAACGCAAAATGTAGATGCTTTCATAGGCACTTCCACTCCATTAATTGCAGTTACTTTTTCTTGTTGAATAATACCTAAAATATGGTTTAAAATTTTTGAATTTTCACGCAAAATTGCATGCGCTTTTTTACGCGAAACAAGGCTTAAATTTTCTTCATAATTTCTATCTGCAAAAGCCTCAAAAGTGACGCTTATTTTTTCTTGTTCAGCAAGCTTAGAAATAACAGAATTATAAGGCACATAAAGTTGAATTGGCATAGCAATACTTTTTACCACTTCAATAATCACCTTGGCTGTTTTTTCATCTTTAGCTGCTAAATTATAAAGCGCACCATGTGGCTTTATATGATGTAATTGTGCATTCTCACTATGCAGAATTTGTTGTAAACCTCGGATTTGCGATTTTAAACTACTATATAAATCTGCCGCAGAGATATCCATAACTGCTCTTCCAAAATTCATTGGATCAGGAAATGAAGGATGCGCACCAATCTTCACCTTATGATCTTTTGCCAAACGTACCACTTGAGTCATGGTTTTGTCATCGCCTGCATGACCACCACAAGCAATGTTGCAAGACGACAAATGAGGCATTAGCAATGCTTCGTTATCCAAACCTTCACCAACATCGGCATTAATATCTATTGTTTTAAAACTCATATAAGATTAAAAACACTTAGAATTACTTTTAGCCCTAATAAGATAGTGATTACCAAGATAATTAAACCTAAAAAGTTTTGAAATTTTGAGTTTTTATAGGTGCCTAATACAGACGCTTTATTCATAATCCACAATAAAAAACCAGCAATGATAGGCAATAGTAATCCGTTAGCTACTTGAGCAAATTTTATAATTTCTATGGATTTAAAGCCTACCGAAGAAAACACGACACCAAGACCTAAGATAAACATCCACACTGCTCTAAAACGCTTCGATTTTAAGTCTGTTTGCCATTCTAAACAACCACTTGCCACATACGCTGCAGCCAAAGGTGCTGTAATGGCACTTGTGATTCCTGCCGCAAACAATCCGATGGATAAAAAATATTTGGCATTAACACCAAATAATGGCTCTAAAGCCAATGCTAAATCTGCTGCATTACTTACTTCTTTTATATTGATTGCTCCTGCAGAAATAATAATACTCATAGAAACAATACCTCCTAAAACCACAGCCAAAACTGTATCTTTTCTGGCTAATTGAATATCTGATTTCTTGTTCCATTTCGTTCTTGCCAACGAGGCATGCAAAAACAGATTGTAAGGTACTACAGTTGTACCAATAAGCGCTACAATGGTTAATATACCTTCATCTGGAAATTGTGGTACCAGCATATTTTTCAAAATACCAACAACATCTGGCTTGGTAAGAATTGCTGTTGAAAGAAAAGCCAAACTCATTAAAATAACGAGACCTACTAAAACTTTTTCAAGCACTTTATAAGTTCCTAAGTACAGTAATATAAAGGCTAGCAAACCCAATATCCATGGAATAACAGACAACTCTACATTAAATACATTAACGGTTGGATGCCCTAAAAGCGTTTCTAAACCCAACGCACCTCCACTGATGTTTCCTGCTTCATAAGCCGCATTCCCAATGACGATGGCAGCTAATATTAAAACAACACTAAAACCTCTTAAAACAGGACTTTTTACCTCTTCTCGAATGACTTGAGATAAGCCTTTTTGAGATATAATGCCTAACCGTGCAGCCATCTCTTGCAAAACTATGGTTGCAAAAACCGATAATACCATTGCCCAAAGCAAGGTATACCCAAAATTAACACCTGCCAGGGCACAAACTGTTACGGTTCCAGGACCTATAAAAGCCGCAGCTACCAAAGGTCCTGGCCCAATATTTTTGAACCAGTTTTTCATTAGTTACTTACTGAGTTTAGTGCATAAATAGCAAAGCTACCCAACCAATGCCCTCCTTCATAACTATCTCCAACAATGCTTGGCAAAGAATAGTTAATATGTTTGTTTGCTAAATTTTGAAGATGATTAAACTCTGGTAAATCCTTCGCAATGTAGTTTAGACTCCATGCTCTTGAAAAGTTGACGCCATCTAAATGTACCAACTTACCGTCTGTTCTATCTGATACCTTACCAACTTCGATATCAAAATCTTCATTATTTAACTCTGGTAGAAAATCGTTCACCCAAGTCAAAAACTCATCTTTAGTCAAAACGCGTTTCATTAAAGCGGCTTCTTCTAAACACGGAGACAAAAAATCGAATCCACTTGGCTCCCATTCCAAAGGGCAATTCTGGTCATTCAAGTAGAAGTCTTTAGCACGCTTATAAATCATATTCTGTAACTCGACGTTTTCTACGGCCAAAGCATAGTCGTAAGCAAAACTCAACCCAAAAGCAGTATTAGGATGCTCTCCTACTCTGATGGGATAATTCAATTTTGGCAGAAATTCCAAATAACGCTCAACTATTAAATCGGTTAAAGGCTGAAGATTTTCTTCTAAGATTTTAGCTTCAGCATGATTCCAAGTATGCAGTTCTTCTGCCAACTTTAGCAACCAAGCCCAACCATAAGTACGCTCGTAGGACGTATTGTGCTTTCCTTTAAAATACAAAACCTCGTGTTCTATATTTTCTATTGAAATGTTGGTTAATAATTTCTGAATTAGTTCTTCGCGTTGGTTGAGTTCAGGAAATTCCTTCAATAGTTTTACCAAACTCCAATGCCCATGCACAGCCGAATGCCAATCGAAGCAGCCATAAAACGCAGGATGTAATTCTTGTGGAGATTTTAAGTCGTCATTACCTCCTAAAACCTGCCCTAGCTTGTTCGGATATTCGGTATTAATACAATGAATTGGTAATGTTGCCAAACGATTAGCTTGTTCAAAATTGAGTTTTGGCACTTCAACGAATTCAACAGGTTTTGATGACCCATCTGATTTTTGAGCTTGTTTCTCCTTTTGATTTTCACAATTGAAAAATAGAAGAAGTAGTAGTATGATATTGTATCTCATAGTTTGCTTTGAAATTATATGATGTTGTCAAGGTCAATTAAAAACATCATCCCAACCAACCTTCACGATCCAAACTTCGGTATTGTATAGCCTCACTAATATGCGCTCCTGTCACATCAACTGAGCCTTCCAAATCCGCAATGGTTCTTGATACTTTTAAGATTCTATCATAAGCTCTGGCAGAAAGATTTAAGCGTTCCATAGCTGATTTAAGCAATTCTAAAGAAGCGTCATCTAACTTGCAATACTCACGTATTTGCTTCGTATTCATTTGTGCATTATAATGTACGTTTTCTAAAGCTTCAAAGCGTTTGGTTTGTAATTCTCTGGCTGCTGTAACACGTTTTCTAATATCTACGGAAGATTCACCTTTTCGGTCATCGGATAGCTTTTCAAAAGGCACAGGAGTTACTTCGATATGAATGTCGATACGATCTAACAAAGGACCAGAAATCTTACTCATATAGCGTTGCATTTCAGCAGGACTAGACGTTACTGGAGCGTCTGGGTCATTAAAGTAACCGCCTGGACTTGGATTCATACTCGCCACCAACATAAACGAACTTGGATAGGTTACTGTAAATTTTGCTCTGGAAATCGTGACTTCCCTATCCTCGAGAGGTTGACGCATCACTTCAAGAACTTCACGCTTAAATTCTGGTAACTCATCTAAAAATAACACACCGTTATGCGATAAGGAAATCTCACCTGGTTGCGGATAGCTACCACCTCCGACTAAAGCCACATTTGAAATGGTATGATGTGGACTTCTAAATGGTCGTTGCGCCATCAACCCAGTATGATCCTTTACACGACCAACCACAGAATGGATTTTTGTAGTTTCCAACGCTTCATGCAAGGTCATTGGTGGTAAAATACTAGGTAAACGTTTTGCCAACATCGTTTTACCTGAACCTGGCGGACCAATAAGAATGATATTATGACCACCTGCTGCTGCAATTTCCATACAGCGTTTTATACTTTCTTGACCTTTGACATCTGCAAAATCAAACTCTGGAAAATCGAGGTTTTTATAGAATTCCTCTCGCGTATTAATGATAGTTTGCTCTAAGGTTTCACCTTTATCGAAATGATTAATGACTTGCTTTATATTGTCGACACCGTAAACCCTAAGATCATTAACGATAGCTGCTTCTTTAGCATTCTGACTTGGTAGAATAAAACCTTTAAAACCTTCTTCTCTAGCCTTTACAGCAATTGGTAACGCACCCTTAATAGGCTGCAAGCTACCATCTAAAGACAACTCTCCCATAATGAGATAATCGTCTAAATTTTCAGCATTAATTTGGTTAGAAGCGGCTAAAATCCCAACGGCCAACGTAAGATCGTAAGCCGACCCTTCTTTGCGTAAATCAGCCGGAGCCATGTTAATGGTAATCTTCTTTCCTGGAATTCTGTAACCGTTATTTTGCAAAGCAGCTGCAATACGGTAATTGCTCTCTTTAATGGCATTATCTGGAAGTCCGACCAAATGGTAACCTACACCTTTATCTACATTGACCTCAACTATTATCGTTGTAGCTTCGACACCAAAAACGGCGCTTCCAAAAACTTTTTTGAGCATAAATAATTGATTTGCTTAAATCTACAAATTAAAGTTGATTTACAAAATCTAGAGCTCGTCTCTCGTTATAGTACAAATTTCGTTTATCAATAAACCCAACATGCCCACCATATTTTGGCATTTCTAAATAAAGATTTGGATTTTGCTTTGCTTCTTTAACAGGATAACATTCTGCTGACAAAAAAGAATCATTTAGTGCATTAATGATTAAAGTTGGAATGGTAATATTAGGTAAAAACTGTAAACTACTGGATTGCTCATAGTAGTCCAAAGCACTTTTAAAACCATGAGCTTTTGAGGTGTAAACCTCATCAAAATTCAATAAGGTTTTAATAGTATTAAAATCTGCAATAGAAATATCTTGTGGAAATTGCTCTAATTTAGGTTTTATCTTGTCTTTAAGATGTCCTAAAAACCTGATAGCATAGTGTCGGTTTTTAATATGCATCAACGCATCTGAAGACCCTTTTAGATAACATGGAGATGAAACTGCAACAATACCTTTTAATGCTTTTGGTAATTGTTCTCGTTCACCAGCATATTTCAAAGCCATGTTAGCACCAAGACTAATACCTTTGATATAGATTTCGCTATATTTATCTTGCTCTAAAATATGATTAATAACCGCTTCTAAATCTTCCGTTGCACCAGAATGGTAACTTCTGTATAAACGATTAGGTTCACCACTACAACCTCTAAAGTTTACAGCGCAAGCATCTACTCCATTTTCATTGAATAATTTTGCTGATGCTGTAATGTATGGTCGTTGTGCATTACCTTCTAAACCATGTAATAGAATAATTACTTTGTCTGATGGTTGCTTAGCATAACCCCAATCTAAATCTAAAAAATCGCCATCATCTAACTCTAGGCGTTCTCTGGTTTGCACTATTCCATTTACAGATCTAGCCAATCCTGAAAACACCGTAGACACAAAGCTTTTCTTTGCCCAAAATGGTGGTTTGTATGTGGATTGTATAATTGGCATCTTCTAGCTTTTGGCAATTAGCTCAAAGACTGTTTATCTCAAAACTGTAAACTCAATAGATGAGTCATTAAATACCTTATGCGTCTGCGCTTTAAAGTCTGATTCTTTCGCTTCAAAAATATTATCCACATACGTCTGTGGATTTGCATCTATGTAAGGGAAGAATGTACTTTGCACTTGCACCTGAATCTTATGTCCTTTTTTAAAGGTGTGAAAAACATCTTGCAACTTAATGTTTACTGACGTTTTTTGATTTGGTACAAAAGGTTCAGGTTTTTCCATACTATTTCTGAAACGACCACGCAGCACTTCGCTACGTACCATCATGTGGTAATTACTCAACTTTAAATGATCTTGCACATCATCTGTATTTTCTGTATCTGCCGGAAACACATCGATTACTTTTACAATCCAATCGGCTGCAGTTCCTGTAGTTGATACGTTTAGTTTCGCTAAAATATCACCAGCTAAAGTGATATCATTTTCTAAAACTTCGGTTTCAAAGGTTAATACATCTGGACGTCTCGATGCAAAACGCTGATCGTCTGTCATGAATTTTCGCGGTGTGAATCCAACTTTAATATCTTCAGTGTAAGGGACTGGCTTTTTAGGGTCACTTATAAAATCTGACGTCGCTATATTTCTTGTAGCACGTTGCGTTAAACGCTCGTAAGGTTGCAAAAAGTAACTTTCTTTAGCTGTGTTTTTTGGTGGCCAACTTTCAAAAGATTGCCATGATTTTGTACCTGTATTAAACATTTGTGCTTCTGGTAATCCTGTTTTGCCATCACCTTCACCTTTTAAGAAATGATTAAAGAATTTAGTTTCAATTTCCTTTTGAAAATAGTCTGAAATACTATCTCCAAAGTGAATATTACCCACAACCTGTCTTTCAGAACTTCTTGCCCAATCACCATGACTCCAAGGGCCAAAAACTACGGTGTTGTAATTATCACTATTCTTTTCAATGTTTTTGTAGGTATTGAAAGGACCATATAAATCTTCGGCATCAAAGAAACCGCCAACAACCATCGTTGCTGGTTTTATATCTTTTAAATGCTGAATAATACCTCTAGGTTTCCAAAAATCATTATACGTGACATGTGTTTTTATCTGTCCCATAAACACATTGGTACTGTCGTAAAACTTATTCAATTTGCTCAAAGGCATGTTATCTAAGAAAAACTGATGCTGATCTTCGGTACCTATATCTGGGAATTCATACCAAGATTCAGTTGTTGGTGTATCTTTCATATATCCAAAAACAGAAGTTGCTCTCCAATAGCTCAATAAAAAGGCTCCATTATGAATAAAATCATCGAAAAAGAAATCGCCAATACACGCTTGTGGAGACGCTGCTTTTAAAGCTGGATGCGCATCTAACAGCGAATACGTAGTATAAAATCCTGGGTACGAAATACCATACGTACCAACCTTGCCGTTGTTATTTTCAACATTATTAATTAGCCATTCGATGGTATCGTAAGTATCACTGGCTTCATCAGTTTCGTTTCCTGTTTTATTGCGAATATAAGCACGCATATTATCATAAACTCCTTCACTATTCCATCGACCGCGAACATCTTGATACACCATGATGTTTCCTTCTTCCATCAGATATTTATTTGGTCCGACTTTAGCCGGAAACTCATTTTCACCATAAGGTCTACAACTATATGGAGTACGCTTCATTAAGATTGGATAGGTTTTAGATGTATCTTTTGGCGAATAGATGGTTGTATGAAGTTTAATACCATCTCTCATGGTAATCATGACCTCTTTTTTAGTGTAATTATCCTTGACAAACGTGTCTTCAACTTTAGCTGTTTCAGGATTTTCGAGAGCTTGATGTTTTTCGTCTTTGCAATTAACTAAAGCGATACATAGTAGTAAAATGAGCGTAAAATTCTTAATCATATAAGGGTTGATTTTTTGAAAGGTTTAAAGATAATCTTTAAAATTATATAAAAGTTTGAAGACAATGTTAAGATCGAATGTACTCCAAATCCGTAAACTCAAACTTTCCTCCATCAAACAGACCTTTATCACTGAGTTTTAAAGATGGAATCACCAACAATGCCATAAACGACAAACTCATATATGGTGCGTGAAGTGTAGAGCCTAATTGTTTTGCCATTTTATCTAATTCTGAATACTGTTTTCCAATGGTCTCAGCGTCTTTATCGCTCATAATACCAGCAACAGGCAGTGCGACTACTTTTTGTTCTGTATTACTTACTGCACAAATCCCTCCTTCATTTTCAATAATAAGATTAACTGCTTTG
>JASBSA010000032.1 GCA_030149175.1 Winogradskyella sp.
TGATAAACACTGTAAAACTCAAGGCAAAAAGTATGTGTAAGCTATTTGTACGCAATCCTTTTAAATGTATTTTTGTAAAAGTATGGCTCGGTTTTTGAAACGCCAAAAGTACAGATATTTTTTTGTGATTATCTTATTAAAATTTCTAAAGTTCAAAAATAGGATATTACTAAAAACACAGCGTAATAATTCGAGTTTATAAACCGTTAGATTACATATGCAAACGAAGCGAAAATATATAATAGTATTATTAATTCTCACTTTTATCACTTCTTTAACATGCTTGGAGCCACTACATGCTCAAGACGATAAGTTTGTTGTGGTTTTAGATGCAGGTCATGGAGGTCATGACTCAGGCAATTTAGGGAATGGTTATAAAGAAAAAAATATTGCCCTTAATGTTACTTTAGAAGTTGGTAAGGAGCTAGAAAAGAATAAAGACATAAAGGTTATTTACACACGTAAAACAGATGTGTTTATAGAACTACACGAACGCGCTAACATTGCTAATAGAGCAGATGCCGATTTGTTTGTATCCATACATTGTAATGCCCACGGCTCTCAGGCTTCTGGGACAGAGACTTTTGTTTTAGGTGAGAAAAATACAGGTCGAAACTTTGAGGTTGCCAAGCGTGAGAACGAGGTAATCTTCTTAGAGGATAACTACGAGCAGCATTATGAAGGTTTTGATCCAAGTTCACCAGAATCTACCATTGCTATTGGTATAGAGCAAGAAGTATATGTAGAGCAGAGTATTGTTTTAGCACGAAAGATTGAAGATAACTTCATCAATAAGGCAAAGCGAAAAAGTAGAGGTTTAAAACAGGCAAGCTTGCTTGTAATCAGAAACACTTATATGCCAAGTGTTTTGGTGGAAGTTGGATTTTTAACTAACACCAAAGAAGGTGCTTATCTAAATACAAAAGCGGGTCAGTCTAAAATGGCAACTGCTATTAAGGACGCTATTGTGGATTATAAAAAGGAAATAGACCAAAATGTAGGCAGACGTATTCTTGGCACTGAAAAACTAGATACAGAAACGGTAGAGACCTTAGAGAATTTACCATTGGTATATGAAGACATTACCTTTAAAGTGCAGATTGCAGCGAGTTCTAAAGATTTAGAGCCCAAATCCTATAATTTTAAGGGTCTGTCTGAAATCAGTAAGCTTAAGGTAGGCAAGCTTTATAAATATTTCCACGGAAGCACGTCGGACTACAACAAAGTAAAGCAATTGCAAGAGTACGCAAAGTCTAAAGGCTATACCACGAGCTTTGTGGTTGCCTTTAACAAAAATGGCGAGCAGATTCACTTAGAAGAGGCTTTAAAATCTGCTACTAATTAGAATTATTATTAATAATTTTATTCCTAATTTTGTTTTCAATCAAATCTAAGCCCATTGAAAATTTCAAGAGAAGTAAAAACTGCAGTATTGGTACTATCTGGTATTGCTCTTTTCGTTTATTTGTTTTCGTTTTTAAAAGGGGATGATATTTTCTCCAATACCAACACTTATTATACAGAGTTCGATTATAATGCACTCAGTTCATCATCTTCTGTTACCGTAAAAGGTAATAAAGTAGGCAAGGTTGAGGAGATTAGATACGATTTTGAAACAGGTAAAACAAGAGTGTCGTTTTCTGTAAATCCTAAATTAAAGTTTTCTAAGAGTAGTGTTATTAGGCTTTACGAAACAGGTTTAATGGGAGGTAATGCACTGGCCATTGTAAATTCTAACGAAGGAGAATTAGCCAAGCCAGGCGATTATATAGCATCAGAAGTGCAACCAGGCTTAATTACATCCTTAAAAAGTAATTTTTCAGGAATTAGCTCTGATTTGGATAGTACCATACGTTCAGCAGATACATTAATGACCAATCTTAATAAGTTAGTTGTTGACGAGTCTGAAGTAGGACTGAAAAGTACTATTGAAGAATTAAATGCTACGCTTAAATCCTTTAAGTCATTATCCTACACAGTACAGGGTCTTATAAAAGCTAACGACGCCAAGATTGATTCAATACTAGATAATTTCAACAATACTAGTAATAATATAGCTAAGTTGTCAGACGATATAAAGGATATGGAACTTTCTAAAACTGTATCTAAATTTGATGAATCGTTGACTTCCATAAATGCGTTATTAGCAAAAATTAACAGTAACGATGGCTCACTTGGTAAGCTACTTAACGACGATGGTCTTTATAATAATCTTGAAGCCGCATCTAAAGAGTTACAGCTATTGCTACTCGATATAAAATTACATCCAGCGAGATATAGAAGAATCCTCTCAAAACGAGAAATTCCTTATGAGGAGCCAACAGAGGAGCAGATCAATAATAATTAGACGACTTAGTTATGCAATACATTCCAAATATTCTTTTTTTAATAATCTTGGCGCTAGGTATTGGGTACTTTACACTTAATATCAAAAAGCTAATCCGTAACATTAAGCTCGGTAAAGAGGTAGATGCGAGCGATAATAAAGGTGAACGTTGGCGTAATATGGCCAGAATAGCACTAGGCCAAAGCAAAATGGTAAAACGACCAATAGCAGGATTTTTACACATTGTTGTTTATGTGGGCTTTATTATCATAAATATTGAAGTTTTAGAAATCATTATCGATGGGCTTTTCGGTACACACCGCATAGGACTTAAAGTTTTACCAGAATCGGTTTATGGCTTCTTAATTGGCTCGTTTGAAATTCTAGCGGTGTTGGTTTTAGTGTCTGTGGTTGTGTTTTGGTTACGTCGTAATGTTATTAAACTAAAACGTTTCTTAAGTTCAGAAATGAGAGGTTGGCCAAAGAACGATGGTAACATTATTCTGTATTTTGAAGTGGTGCTTATGTGTTTGTTTTTGGTTATGAATGCTACAGATACAACGTTTCAGAATTTAGGTCATGGTAATATTATTTCACAGTTTATAGCACCATGGTTTGGTGATAATCCAGACACCTTACATATGATAGAACGCACAGCGTGGTGGTTGCACATTGTCGGCATCTTAATATTTTTAAACTATTTATATTTCTCCAAGCACTTACATATTCTTTTGGCGTTTCCAAACACGTATTATGGTAGTGTACAGCCAAAAGGAAAGTTTAACAATCTAGAAGCCGTAACTAACGAAGTAAAGCTGATGATGGACCCTAATGCAGATCCGTTTGCGGCTGCACCAGAAGGAGCGGAAGAAGAGGTGCCAGCTAAGTTTGGCGCAAGTGATGTTATGGATTTAAATCAAATTCAGTTATTAAACGCCTACACTTGTACGGAATGTGGTCGTTGTACCTCTGCTTGTCCTGCCAATCTTACAGGCAAAAAATTGTCGCCTCGTAAGATTATGATGGACACTCGAGATCGTCTGGAAGAAGTAGGGAAAAATATTGATGCGAATGGAGGAGAATTTAAAGACGATGGAAAGCAGCTTCTGGGCGACTACATAACAAACGAAGAACTTTGGGCATGTACCACTTGTAATGCTTGTGTTGAGGAATGTCCTGTAAGTATTAATCCGTTATCCATTATCTTGGATATGCGACGTTACTTGGTTATGGAGCAGAGTGCAGCACCAATGGAGTTGAACAATATGATGACCAATATAGAAAACAACGGTGCACCTTGGCCTTATAACCAAATGGATCGTTTAAATTGGGCTAAAGAAGAGTAAAAAGTTGATGTGTTTATATGTTGAACCGTTTACTATTTTTTCGATTGAACATATAAACCCAAAACAAAAAACAGCTAAGAAATGAGCGAAGAACTAAAAGTGCCAACCATGGCAGAGTATATGGCAGAAGGCAAGCAACCAGAAATTTTATTTTGGGTTGGTTCTGCTGGTAGTTATGACGATAGAGCAAAAAAAATCACTAAAGCCTTTGTTAAAATATTACATAAAGCCAAGGTAGATTTTGCAGTTTTGGGAACTGAAGAAAGCAATACAGGAGATGTGGCAAAACGAGCTGGAAATGAATTTTTGTTCCAAATGCAAGCCATGATGAATATAGAGGTTTTGAATGCTTACGAAGTAAAGCGCATTGTTACCTGCGACCCACATTCCTTTAATTGTATAAAAAACGAATATCCAAGTCTAGGTGGTAACTATGATGTGGTGCACCATACACAATACATTAAAGAGCTTATGAGTTCTGGACGTCTAACCTTAGAAGGGGATACTTATAAAGGGAAACGCATAACGTTTCATGATCCATGTTATTTAGGTCGCGCCAATAGCGAGTATGATGCTCCGAGAGATGTTCTAAAAAAAACCAATGCTAATTTGGTAGAAATGAAGCGTCACAGATCTACGGCTTTATGTTGTGGAGCAGGTGGTGCCCAAATGTTTAAAGAGCCAGAAAAAGGGAACATGGATATTAACGTTTTAAGAACCGAAGATGCTCTAGAAACCAAGCCAGATATCATTGCCACAGGTTGTCCGTATTGCAACACCATGATGACCGATGGTGTAAAGGCTAAGGAAAAAGAAAGCGAAATTTCGGTATTGGATATTGCTGAGTTAATTGCCAATTCATAACTCAAAAACCCCAAATCAAGAATCGTCAATCGTAAATTCATCATATGCTAGTAGATTTTGACACATTACCAGAGGAATCACGCGTTTGGATATACCAAGCAAACCGTTCTTTAACTGAAGATGAAATAGGTGAAATAACGTCTAAATTAGAGATGTTTATCGAAGCTTGGACTGCACATGGTAAAGATCTACAAGCGGGATTTAAAATTGTTTACAAACGCTTTATTATCCTTGCCTTAAATCAAAACCTTAATATGGCTACAGGTTGCTCAATTGATGCGTCTGTACATTTTATTCAAGAGTTAGAGAAGGAGTATAATGTAGATTTAATGGATAAGATGAATGTGTCCTTTAAACAAGGAGAATTCATTGCTTACAAACCATTGATGGACTTTAAGACCATGGCTAAAAATAAGTCCGTCTCCAAAAATACCATTGTCTTTAATAATTTGGTAACCAATATCGCAGAGTTTAAAGAGAACTGGGAAGTTCCTGCAAGTGAGAGTTGGCACAGTCGGTTTATTAAATAACGCTATAGATTGAATAATTCTCAATAAAATCACTTAAAAATTACGGTATTTGTTCTACCTATGACTTTCATTTCTAATAAAGAATGTCCATTTTTACAGTATCAAATTATTGAACGAAAAATTCCCAATTTCGTCATTCTAAATCCGTAAACCGTAATAGAAAGTGGGCACAGATATTTTTTTATTAAACATTTCAGGACAAGATAAACCAGGCTTAACATCGTCTTTAACGAGTGTTTTGGCAGCATATGATGCTAAGATTTTAGATATAGGCCAAGCCAATATCCACGACACGTTGTCTCTAGGAATGCTATTCGAAATAAAATCTGGAAAAAAATCAGCAGCCGTTCTCAAAGATTTATTGTTCAAAGCTTACGAATTGGATATTACGGCCAAGTTCACGCCTATATCTTTAGAAAATTATGAAGACTGGGTGAGTATGCAAGGTAAAGATCGGTATATCGTTACCATTTTGGGAGAAAAACTGAAAGCTGAGCAAATTTCTGAGGTGACTAAAGTGATTTCTGAAAAAGGGCTTAACATCGATTCTATAAAGCGTTTAACGGGTCGTACGTCATTAGTCAAAGAAGAGGAATATCCAAGAGCATCCATTCAATTATCAATTAGAGGTAAATTGCCAGATAAGTCTGAGTTTACATCTAGATTCATGCAAATATCTCATGAGCTCGACGTTGATATTGCTTTTCAGGAAGATAGCATGTTTAGGCGTAACCGTCGTTTGGTGTGTTTTGATATGGATTCAACCTTAATTCAAACCGAAGTGATAGATGAACTTGCAGAACGTGCTGGAGTAGGAGAAGAGGTAAAAGCTATTACAGAGTCCGCTATGCAAGGAGAGATTGATTTTCAAGAAAGTTTCAAAAAACGAATGAAACTTTTGGAAGGACTAAGTGAAGATGTATTACAGGATGTTGCTGAGAATTTACCAATTACCAAAGGTGCTAGACGACTAATAGATACATTGCATTATTACGGTTATAAAACGGCAATTCTTTCGGGTGGATTTACGTATTTTGGTCACTATCTTCGGGAAAAACTAGATATAGACTTTGTGTATGCTAATGAATTAGAGATTAAAGACGGAGTGCTCACAGGTGGTTATCTTGGTGATATTGTAGATGGTCATAAAAAAGCGGAATATCTTCAATTATTAGCTGATGATATGGGTATAGATATAGAACAAACTATTGCAATAGGAGATGGCGCAAACGACTTGCAAATGCTTAATTTAGCGGGTTTAGGTATCGCGTTTCACGCCAAGCCTAAGGTTAAGGATAATGCACAAAACTCAATCTCTAGTATTGGTTTAGATGGTGTGTTGTATTTATTGGGTTACCACGACCGTCACATAGATTTGATGTAATCAATCATTTACCTGTTAATTACACAGTTTATAAAAGAATCCTAAAGTCTTTCTACTTCTTATTAAATATGCTATTTTGGCATAGTATTCGTTATAAAATTACAAACGAGAAAAGATTGATGTATGCGATATTTGTCCCTTATTCTTATAGCTTTTTGTGTTCAAATTAATTTTGCCCAAGACGCAACTCCAAATCCATTGTTAACTAAAGATGTTGCCCAACAACAAAAATGGGTAGATAGTATTTATAATTCCATGAGCCTAAAAGAGCGTGTAGGACAGCTGTTTATGGTTCAAGTATTTTCCAAAAACACAGAAAAGGCTAATACTAAAATTGTCGATTTAATAAAGGATGCACACATCGGTGGCGTCATTTACTCTAATGGAGGTCCATACCGTCAAGCTAAATTAAACAATCTTTTGCAAGCAGCTTCAAAAGTGCCTTTATTGGTAGGTATGGATGCAGAATGGGGTTTGAGTATGCGATTAGACTCTACGTATGCGTTTCCGTGGAATATGACGCTTGGTGCCATTGCAGACGATAGTTTGGTAGAACAAACAGGAAGACAAATCGGTGAGCATTGCAAACGTTTGGGTGTGCACTTTAATTTTGCGCCAGTTGTGGATATCAATACCAATCCAAAAAATCCAATTATAGGTAATCGCTCATTTGGCGAAGACAGAGACAACGTTACAGCCAAGGGTTTAGCCTTTATGAAAGGCATGCAAAGTGCAGGAGTTTTGGCAAATGCAAAGCACTTTCCTGGTCATGGAGATACCGAAGACGATTCACATAAAACTTTACCGACCGTATCATTTAGCCAACAACGAATAGATTCTATAGAGTTGTACCCATACAGAAAACTTATTAAAGAAGGTTTATCTAGCGTTATGGTTGCGCATCTTAATATTCCAAGTTTGGAAAAGCGAAGAGGGTTTCCTTCATCTTTATCAAAACATATAGTAACGAATATTCTTAAAGGTGAACTGGGCTTTAAAGGCTTAATTTTTACAGATGCTTTAACCATGAAGGGTGCTGCAGATTATGTGGAAAAAAATCTAGATGGTATAGCAACGAGCACTTTTTCTAAAGGTGGTGAAATTGATTTAATGGCATTTTTAGCAGGAAATGATGTGCTATTAATGTCTGAAGATCCTGAAAAAGGGGTTGAAAGACTTATAGAAGCTTATGAGGAAGAAAAAATAACAGAAGAGCGGTTGTCGCATTCCGTAAAGAAAATCCTAATGGCGAAGTACAAGGTTGGTTTGCATAAGTATTCTCCTGTTGGTTTATACGGTTTAGATAAGGATTTAAATAGACTTAAAGATGATGTGCTTTACGAAAACCTTATGGAGAATGCGATTACTGTAGTTAAAAATGAGAAAGACTTGTTGCCATTAAGAGACTTACAAACTAAAACCGTGGCATATGTGGAACTGGGAGATGTTAGTGGTTCAACGTTTTACAATGAATTAAAAAAGTATACAAAAGTACATCATATTAAAGGCGAAAAGCTAGATGACATTATTACCAAGCTACACAATTATAACACTGTAGTTATTGGGTTTCATAAATCTAATGATAATCCATGGAAAGCTTACGAATTTTCACAAAAAGAGTTAGCGTGGTTATATGAAATAGCGAGAACCACTACAGTGATCTTGGATGTGTTTGCTAGACCATATGCCTTAAATGATTTGCGCTCTGTTGAAAATATTGAAGCTATTGTGATGAGTTATCAGAATAGCGACATAGCGCAACAAAAATCTGCTCAGCTCATATTTGGTGCTATAGATGCAAAAGGGGAATTACCAGTAAGTGCAGGTGAATTTTTTCCCGTTGGAACTGGTATTGCCTATAATTCGTTATCTAACCTTAGTTATGGTTTGCCAGAGCGTGTAGGTATGGATTCAAAACGTTTAAGCAGAATTGATTCTGTGGCCAATCATGCTGTTAAAAACCGAATGACACCAGGTATTCAGCTATTGGTTGCAAGACGAGGAAAAGTTATATACAATAAAAACTTTGGGTATCACACCTATTCAAAAAAAAACAAGGTTGATTTTGATGATATATACGATGTAGCCTCCTTAACAAAGATACTTGCTACACTTCCTGTACTTATGGAACTAGAGCAGCAAGGCTCTGTTTCCTTAGATTCTAAATTGGGAGATATACTTCCAGAGTATAAAAAATCGAATAAGAAAAACGTTACGTTAAAAAAAATGTTATCACATTATGCACAGTTAAAACCGTGGATTCCTTTTTACTATGCAACATTAGATTCTGTAACCAAGAAACCAGACTCTAAGTATTACAGAACCAAGCGTTCTAAGGATTTTAGTGTAGAGGTTACCAATACGCTTTTTATGCGCAATGACTACAAAGACTCTATACAAGAAATTATAAAGGAAAGCGATTTGCTGTCGAGTTTGCGTTACCGTTATAGTGATTTGCCTTATTATATTCTAAAGAAATACCTTGAGGGTTTTTATGATAAATCTTTAGATGAAATTACCCAAGACCGTTTTTACAAATCGTTAGGTGCAAATTATACTACATACAATCCACGTAAAACATTTAGCCTCAAAGACATTGTGCCAACCGAAGAGGATAACTATTACAGATTTAAAAAAATACATGGTTATGTTCACGATATGGGTGCAGCAATGCAAGATGGCATTGGAGGCCATGCTGGGATTTTTAGTAATGCCAATGATGTTGCCAAAATTATGCAGATGTATTTACAAAAAGGTTTTTATGGAGGCAAACGTTACTTCAAATCCGAAACCATAGACAAGTTTAATACCTGCTATTATTGCGAAAGTGATAATAGGAGAGGCATTGGTTTCGATAAACCACAATTAGGTGAAGAAGGTCCTACTTGTGGTTGTATTTCCATGACAAGCTTCGGGCATTCTGGGTTTACCGGTACCTATGCTTGGGCAGATCCAGAAGAAGAAATTGTTTATGTATTTTTAGCTAACAGAACCTATCCAGAAGCTGGTAAGAATTTATTGCTCAGGGAAAATATAAGAACAGAGATTCAACGACTTATCTACGAAGCTATAATTGACTAATCGCATAAGTTAAAAAGTGCTAAAAGTTACTTTCTGCCAATTCAAATCTGCTAACTTTAACACGTGTTATAAATTTGTAAGGATTTAAATAGATATAAGACTTTATACATATTAGCTTTAATCATTCAAAAGATTTAAATGAAAATAGGAATTGTTTGTTACCCAACATTTGGCGGTAGTGGTGTTGTAGCCACAGAATTAGGTTTAGAACTCTCTAAACGAGGTCACGAAATTCATTTTATAACCTATAGCCAGCCAGTACGATTGGAATTGTTAAGTAACAACGTCCATTTTCACGAAGTACACGTTCCTGAATATCCCTTATTTCATTATCAACCCTATGAGTTGGCATTGTCTAGTAAGTTGGTAGATATGGTGCAGCTTTATGGAATAGAGTTGTTGCATGTTCACTATGCAATTCCACATGCTTACGCTGCCTATATGGCGCAGCAAATGCTTTTAGAAAAGGGCATCCATATTCCTATTGTAACCACACTACATGGTACAGATATTACACTAGTTGGAAGTCACCCATTTTACAAACCAGCAGTAGCCTTTAGCATTAATAAGTCTGATGCCGTAACTTCTGTTTCTGAGAGTTTGAAGAAAGATACGATGCGTCTTTTTAATATTAAAAAAGATATCCACGTCGTTCCCAATTTTATTGATTTAGATAAGCACTTAAACAATTTTACGGATTGTCAGCGCGCTATGATGGCAAAGGATGATGAGTTTATTATAACGCATATTAGTAATATGCGTGAAGTGAAGCAAATACCAGATGTTATTAAGATATTTTACAATATCCAAAAGGAATTACCAGCCAAATTAATGTTGGTGGGTGAAGGACCAGAAAAAGAAGGTGCGGAAATGCTAGTTGAAGACTTAGGTATTAGTGATAAAGTGGTTTTCTTTGGAAACAGTAATGAAATAGATCGAATACTGTGCTTTAGCGACTTGTTTTTACTGCCATCGCAAACCGAAAGTTTTGGTTTGGCAGCTTTAGAAGCTATGGCAAGTGGAGTACCAGTAATTTCTACCAATACAGGCGGATTGCCCGAAGTAAATATTGATGGTTATTCTGGGTACTTGAGTGATGTTAATGCTGTTGCGGACATGTCTGCCAATGCCATAAAAATCTTGAAAGATGCTGATACTTTAAAAACCTTTAAAGTCAATGCCAAAGCTCAATCCAAGAAGTTTGATATTCATGCCATTGTGCCTCAGTATGAAGCCATCTACGAAGAAACCTTGGATAAGTTGTTAGTATCTAATTAAACCAAACCGCATAGCGTTCTCTGCGTAACTCTAGAGCGATTTCCTTTTCGGCAATAAGGGCTTCTTTTCGTGTTAAAAAAGGATCTATATGATTGTAAAGGCTTGGTCGCAAATACAAGCCATATTTTTCTACGATATTAGACGATAGTTTATGTCCTTTTTTATTTCTGTAGCCTGTTTTATGCTGTTTAAACCGTTCTTTAGGACTTTTACTTGTCATACCAACATACAAGCACTCTAACACACCATTGTATTGTGGATTAGCAGTTCTGAATTTTGTGTTTTCGGTAAAGACACGCTTAGAAAGTTCTACGACATAAATACGATATAAGGTTTTGGACATGTTCTGAATATGAAGATTTAAGGCTGGCGCAGAATTTTTTCCATTTTACGACCCTTAGCCAACTCATCCACAAGTTTGTCTAAATACCTACATTGTTGCGTAGTAGGATTTGTAATGTCCTCAACACGGTAGCCACAAATAACACCCTTTATAAGATGTGCATTCTCGTTAAGATTGGCATTTTTAAAAAAGTCTTTAAAGTTGACTTTCTCCTCAATAAGCTCCTTGAGTTTGTTGTCATCATAACCAGTTAACCATTCTATCACCTGATGAAGTTCTTCCTTGGTTCTACCTTTCTTTTCTACCTTAGTAACGTAATGTGGATATACAGAGGCAAAACTCATATTAGCGATACGCTCGTCGTGTTGGCTGGTGTCTGATTTGCTCATTCTTTTCTGTTTTTTTAGAAAGATTATGCTTTTTTGGGAGTTGCGCTTATCGTTGATGTGTATGGTTAGTTGCGTGGTTAAGCAACTAATTTAGTAAACAAATACGAACCAGAGAAAATTCCGAAGGAATTTTCCAAATAAGCACTTGCCAAAGCAATTAATTATACACTGTGTTGGCTGTAGTTTTTATTTATTTTACATAAAAAAGGCTATCAAATTAGAGATAGCCTTTTCAGTAATTTATGTGTCAACTGTTATTAGTTTCCAGCACTTAATGAATAACTTCCGTCTCCATTAAATGAAGTAAGTGTAATTGTTACAGTCCAATTACCTGGTTCTCCGACAGAGGTAACACCGTCGATAGTGTCAGGTTCAGTTCCTCCGTTCAGAGTTCTGTCAAGTACTACAGTTCCTTCAGAATCAGCAACTACAATATTAAATATTCCACTTGCGGTAGCAGTTATGTCAGCATTATAGTCAGCCGTTGCCATATTATTAGTCCAATTAATTGTTCGGGAAGCATTTCCACCGTTTCCAGTAAAATCTCCTCCAACATCTCCAGATGGACCTTCGTTAACAGTTATATTCGCAGTTGGTCCATCATCATCTGAACAAGATGAAAATGTTCCAATGAATAATACCATTGCAGTAAAAATTGTAAGTAGTTTAAAATTTGAGGTTTTCATTTTTATTAATTTTTATTATTAATTCAATTATAAAACAATTAAGTCGATATAATTCCCAGTCTAAAAACGTAATTTTTTTAAATTTATTCTTAACTGTGTGAGCGATATGTCTGCATAGGTATTAACACGTAGCAAACAACATAGCAATGTTAAATTGAGATTTTTCATAATAGTAGATTTTGTAGAGGAACAAAATCTGGGGCTAATATAGAAGATATTGGGTGAAACGACAAAAAAAATCGATGAAATACAAGGTGTCCATCCCAAAAGCTTTAGGTTTAAGCTTTTGAATATTACTACTCTATGCTATTCACTTCGTTAGATTGTTACGTGTCAATATTTTTTTTTCAAATTACAGCCAACGTTAAGATATAGTTCCGTTTCAATGAACTATATCGATTGATAAGCGAAGTTAGCTTTTTATTTTTTGAAAATCAATGGCTTAAGGTTATTGCTTTCAATATATTATTAACACAACAAAGGATTCCTTATTTTTAGCGTATGAAGACTCTAGAGAATCTAACAGCAGCTTTTTCATCCTTTGCTTGGGGTTTGCCATTGCTTATTCTATTAGTTGGTGGTGGATTGTATTTATTAATACGTTCGCAGTTTTTACCATTTCGGTATTTAGGGCATGCAATTAGCGTGTTAAGAGGTAAGTATGATAATCCTAATGATGCTGGTGAGATTTCGCATTTTAAAGCCTTAACAACAGCGTTGTCCTCAACAATAGGCATGGGAAACATAGCTGGTGTGGCTTTAGCAATTTCGGTTGGTGGACCTGGTGCTATGTTTTGGATGTGGGTAAGTGCTATTGTTGGGATGAGTACCAAATATTTTACATCTACTTTAGCGATTTTATATAGGGGAAAGGACAGCAATGGAGATATACAAGGAGGACCCATGTATTTTATTACAGAAGGGCTTGGTAAACACTGGAAATTCTTAGCCGTTTTATTTAGTGTGTTTGGGATGCTGGGCGCATTGCCAGTGGTAAATGTTAATCAGCTAAAACAGGCTATTAATGATATTATATTAATTCCAAATGGAGTAGAGGTATCTTTTGGTAGTAACCTTATTATTGCTATTGTTTTGGTCATTCTTACAAGCATTGTAATTCTTGGAGGTATACAACGTATTAGTCGTTGGGCTTCTAAAATGGTGCCTGCTATGGTGGTGCTATATTTTGTATTGGTGATGATTATACTAGGCATCTATATTGAAGAAGTTCCTAAATATTTATCATTAATTGTTACGGATGCTTTTGTTGCGGATTACTTCCCTAAAGACCAACCCTTTTTAGGAGGTGTTTTGGGAGCGTTGATTTTGCATGGCATTAAACGTGGGGCATTTTCTAACGAAGCAGGTTTAGGTACAGCACCAATGGCACATGGAGCAGCAAAAACCGATGAGCCTGTTCGTGAAGGTTTAGTGGCTATGTTAGGTCCTGTGATAGATACACTCATTGTATGTACGCTTACCGCTTTGGCCATTTTGGTCACAGGTGTATGGGAAACAACATCTGATAATGGTGTAAGCTTAACGGCTTCGGCTTTTGAGCAAGCCTTGCCTTATGGTCAATATCTATTAATGATCTGCGTGTTTTTCTTTAGCGTGTCGTCCTTGTTTAGCTATTCGTATTATGGCACCAAATGCTTGTCGTTTTTAATAGGAGCTGACAAAAAGCATTTTTATAACTATTTCTATATTCTAAGTATCATCCTTGCAGCAACGACACCTTTTGAGGCGATGATAAACTTTATTGATGGAGTATTCGCGTTTATGGCATTTCCAACAATGATTGCAACAATTCTATTAGCACCAAAAGTATTGAAGGAATCTAAGCGCTACTTTGCGAGTTTAAAGAAAACTAAGAATTAGTAATGGAAGACTTAAACTGTGCAGGCGTCATCATTTCCATCTTTTTGAATTGCCTGTTGAAGTAACTCGTATTATTAAAACCAGATTTAAAAGCGATTTCAGACATTCTCACATCTTTAGATTCTTTTATAAGCTTCTTTGCGAATTTTATTTTTTCAGAATTGATATAGTCAATAGGTGAGACGCCTAGCGTGTTTTTAAACTGCTTGTGAAAGTGAGAGGTACTCATGTAAGCTTTCTTTGCTAGCTGATCTACACTGATGTCCTTATTGGTAAGATTGTCTTTAATGAATTTTATAACTGTACCAATACGCGTATCGTTAAAGATATTGTTAGTATCATTAATTATTAATGATTTTGCCTTGGTTTGAAGCAATCTCACAATCAATTCCTGAATCATTAAATCTAATAATACATCTTTAGATTTATTGTTGTTTGTAAACGTGTAAGTGAGACGTTCAATTAAATGATTGACATCAGTATTATTGATAAGGTGCGAGGCTGTGTGGTCTAAATCCCAGTTATTGTTTTCGTTTTCAATGGCCACATTATGGTTGAATTTTTGGACTACTTCTTCAATCTTAAAAGCATCAATACCTAATGCCAAACATTGTGTTGGTTTTTCTTCCGTAGCAAGTGGAAAATCAATAACCATTTCTTTATTCGTAGGCATTACAACAGATTCACCTGGGAAAAAATCAAACGCTTCAAAACCGTCAATGTGCATTATTTTCTTACCAGTTAGCATACTGGCAATGATGGGAAAACCAAAAGTAAGTGCAACTTTTTCAGCATAAGCATGCGTTTCATAGATATTCAACTCAGCATACTCAGCATTATACGTGGTTCTGTTCTCAACTAAAGTGGTGAGTTTTCTGTTGTTTCTATGCTGATTTAATAAGGATGTCATATTCAATAATACGAAAATTAAATGCCAAAATGTCTTAAAAAGAGATATGTTCAAAAATATGATAAATATGTTCAATTATTTTAGAATATGACAAAATAACTTTACAAAAAGTAAAAAATAGTCAATTTTTTGGCTTAAAAAATTAAGAACTAATAAATAATCAAAATTTTAAGATGAGTTATTCTAAACCACAATTTAAAGCATCCTATGGGAACTTTATAAACGGAAAGTTTGTAGACCCAATAGGAGGAGAGTATTTCGAAAACACCTCACCAATAGACAAATCCTTAATTGCTAAATATCCAAGATCTCAAAAAGAAGATGTAGAGTTAGCCTTAGACGCAGCCAATGCAGCAAAGGAAGCTTGGGGAAATACTTCAGTAACTGAGCGTGCAACATTATTAAATAAAGTAGCAGATATTATTGAAGCTAACTTAGAAGAGTTTGCTTTAGTTGAAACTTGTGATAACGGTAAGCCAATTCGTGAAACCTTAAATGCAGATGTACCTTTAGCTATAGATCATTGGCGTTATTTTGCATCTTGTATTCGTGCAGAA
>JASBSA010000049.1 GCA_030149175.1 Winogradskyella sp.
TAAGGATTACCAATTAGAGTGAATTGTCCTGAAGCGATTGGATTTGTAATAGTACCATTGTTAGGCTTTCCTCTAAAATCAAAAATTTGATTTACAGTACCGCCACTTGGTCCCATACCTTTCATGGTAAAACCAAGTCCAGGGTTAATTGTACTAGTTTCTGTTAAGGGATTCCATTCACTGTATTCGTCAGAGACTTCAAATGTGTATAACCATTTAGTTGAAATAACCAAATCTGGTGAAGTGGAAGTCATATTAGGTGTGCCGTTTAAAACATTTAGAAATGTTGGGTCGCCACTATCAATTGGAGTAGCAGTTATGTAGAGAGGATCGTCAATTTGGTTTACTGTAAATGGGTTATTTGCTGTACTAGCCGATATTCCTCCAACGGGTGAGCACCAATAATGATAGGCAAATTGGTTTACCTCAGAGTTTTGATAAACACTTAATTCACCAGTACCAGAATTACCAATGTTATTTCCTTGAAGTAGCTGAGCGTCATTACGTAAGTAGATATGTGAGTTGGTTTCTAGATTTACATCGTCAGTAACAAAAAGTGGCGCGACATTTGGACCACTAGAAAATCCAGTACCATCTACGTAGATGTAACTTCCATTGCTTACAAATAAATCTGATTGTGCAGAAACCGCACTAAAACATAGCAATAGGCATGCGATGAGGGTATTTTTCATGCTTAATAAATTTACAACTATAGCTTAGTAGGGTAACCTAAAGTGAATTAGACAGTTACAAATTTATAAATTTTGCTGAATGTAATGGAGCAGTACAACGAGGATATATGCAGTTTCGCTAAAAGTTAATGAAATATACCTGGATGAGAGTCATTTTTTAAACTATTGAGTATATGACCTATCAAAAATCACAATCTTGAATGAATAAGGTTGAAATACCATTTTCATTGTATGATAAGCTGAAATTTCCATCAAAAATATAATTTGGGTTTAAAACAAAATTTTGCCCATTAAAATCATAATAACGTGCACCAATAGAAGTGTAATTATTTTCTGAAAAAGCTTTATAGAATGCACCATCAATATGAAATTGACCTTTTAATAAATTAGGTGAATTATCAAAATCTGAAAATGTAATTTCCCTTTTTCTAATTAGTTCTGGTGGGCTTTCTAGGTTATAAATGAACTCATCAACTTTGGTTAAATTGTTGTTTGTAAGATGATATGTTCTAAAAAGTATTCCATCTAAAAATTCATTAACAACATTATCTTCATATACATAATGAAATTCTCTTGGCACTGTAAATTGATTATAATTCGGGTTATATATTCTTGATATTATTTTGCCTTCTTCTATTTTATAAGTACTAGTAGTAGAAGTTCCAGCTAAATGTTCAACTAATATTTCATTGTTGATATACGAAAATTTGTAAGTAACATTGTCATTAAAAGTGAAGCCACCAAAATCAATCAGGCCACCTTTTATACTATCTAAAACACCATTATCTGAATAAAACAACTTTATCCTTATTTGCCCTGGATCAGAAAATAGAATCACATCATTATTAATATTTGAATATTCATAAAACATTGCACCGGGTAATATCTCGTCTAATCTACAATTAATCATATCATCCGATTCTTCATCACTAGATGAACAAGATAAGAGCGATAGAATAATAAATAGTAAGAAAATGCGTATCATTTAATAATTATTAAAATCTAGCCGATAATCTCAAGTTAAAAACACGAGGTGTCAAAAAATTGGGAATTGCAAACTGACGTTTGGTATATACATCTCTCACCCAAGTATTGGTAATTGAGTTTTGGTTGTTAAACATATTATAAATCTCAAAACCAAGTGAGAGTTCTCTAAAGGTCTTTTTCCACTTAGCTTTATAAGTTTTGGTAGGATTGACCAATTCTAATTGAATTCCTAAATCGGCACGTCTATAATCTCTGAGTCTTATTTGAAAATCATATGGGTCTGCGTAACTTGGCGAACCACCCGGAACTCCCGTATTATAAACTAGGTTAAGATACATTTTTAGATCTGGCATATTTGGCACATAATCTTGAAATAGCGCACCAAACTTTAGGCGTTGATCGGTTGGTCTGGCTATGTAACCACGATTATCAATGTTTTCTTCGGTTTTTAGATAACCAAAACTAAACCAAGACTCAGTTCCTGGAACAAACTCACCATTTAATCGCATATCTAATCCGTAAGCATAGGCTTTAGCGTTGTTTTCAGCTCTGTATCTTATCCTAACATTTTCTACAGTATAGGCATTAACATCTGATAGGCCTTTGTAATAGGCCTCCGTGACAAGTTTAAACGGCCTGTCCCAGATTTTAAAACTATATTCATTTCCTAATACAACATGAAACGACTTTTGAGCTTTTACATTAGGTTGCACAACACCAGAAGAATCTCTTAATTCTCTATAAAAAGGTGGCTGATAATATAACCCACCAGCAACTCTAAAGAGCATATCTTTATCCCAATTTGGTTTTATGGCAAATTGAGCTCTTGGACTAAATACGGTTTGCGTATTGCTTTCTAGATTTTCGCCACTAACTGTCCAATTATGCATGCGTACACCAGCGTTATAAAATACGTCATGGTTTCCCCATTCTGTGCGTTTGCTGTATTGTGCAAAGGCCTGCATACGGTCTATTTGAACTCTGTTTAGAGCTCTAATATCTTCAAAAGCGGTAAGAGGACCTTCAAATGGCTCGTATGGTTGAAGGTTTGGGATGCTAAAGTTTGGTGGACGAATGGAAAAACCAGCAGAGTCAATAATCTCATATTCTACCAAACGATCTCTGATGTCTTCATGTGTATATTTTACAGACCATTCAACAGTAGATTCTTCGTCAATGTTATAGTCACCTCTGTGTTCTGCATTAACAATAAAGGCGTCTAAATCGTTGCGAGCATGTGTTAACTGCGACCCAATTCCTTCACTAAATTCTACTTCACCTAAGTTGTCGTCTCCAATATTGGTATTCACTTCTCCTAATCTGTATTGTGCGAAAATATCGAAGTACTCTTGCTCGAGTGTGTGGTAAGCTGAGCCTATAAATTTTAATGTTAAATTCTCATTTACAAAGTAGTTGGCCTTTATGGCGCCAAAATAAGTTTGGTATTCGTCTTCTTCGTTACCATCATAAAATACTAATAGCGCAACAGGTTCCTGTAATGTCCCAAAATTGGTTTGTCTGTTTTCTGGTTGAAAATTATATCTGTTGAGTGATATGTTTCCAAGAAAATTTAAATGAAACTTATCGGAAAAACGATAGGTCAAATACGTTTGTGCATCTGCAAAAACAGGTTCTACGTTACCTTCGGTCTCAAGATTATTGAGGATTAAACTATTATCTCTATAACGAACACCAGCAATACCTGAGAATTTACCATTTTTTGATACAGCTTCTGCAGCAACGCTTCCACCAAGCAAGCTTAAATCGGTACGTATACCAAAGGCCACAGGGTTACGGTAGGTAATATCTAAGACAGAGGATAATTTATCTCCATATTTAGCTTGAAAGCCACCAGCGGAAAAGTCGACATTTGAAACCAAATCTGTATTTACAAAGCTTAAACCTTCCTGATTACCAGAACGAATCAAAAACGGTCTATACACTTCAATTTCGTTAACGTAAACAAGGTTTTCATCAAAATTACCACCTCTCACGGAGTATTGTGTACTCAATTCGTTAGAAATATTTACTCCTGGTAGTGTTTTAAGTATATTTTCTATACCAGGTTGTGCACCTTTTATTGTTCTTAGTGTTCTAGGTGATATGGTAACAACTCCATCTTCATTTTGTCTTGTGTTAGTTGTAATGACAACTTCTGCAAATTGTTCTGCTTCAACTTTCATTACAGGGTTAAATTCTAATTCCTGTCCATTTTTTAATTGAAATTTCTGTACAATGCGACTATGCCCTAAATGAGTGAATTCTACGGTTACTTCAACATCAGAAGGTATTCTTAATTCGTAGAATCCGTTAGTGTTTGTAGCTGCTCCTTCACCTGTAGAAGCTTTTATGTTCACATTTTCAATTGGTAGGTTAGCCTCGTCTAAAATAACACCTCTTATTATTGCGGATTGTGAAAAGGAAAGCATACTAACTAGTATGCATAAAAGGAGTGTGAAAAATAAGCGTTTCAATGAGTGTAATTTTATTTTCTAAAAAAGGTTGCTTCAAATGTAGAACTATTTCCAACATTATCGGTAACAATTATCTTTAAATCGTTCTTGGTATCCTTAACGATGTTATCATTAAAATCGTGTACCAGCATATTGGTTTTATAATCGTACTCCATTAAAATCCACTTACCATTTACGGTTGCTCTATATTTACTTATTCCTGATAAATCATCGTCAATTTTAACTTTTAGATAACGGTATTTGCTCAACCACTTTTTATCTTTAAAGTTAACGGGTTTTATTGTTGGTGCTGCTGTATCCATCGCCAAAGTATAGGTACCAAAAATGTTACTACCAGCACTTAGTGTGTGACCCTTTCTTTTGGTGCTAACATAGCTGGGTCTTTTATAATAGCCGTAAAGTCTTGCAATGAAAACTTTATCGAGATGTTCAGATTTATAATTACTAAGGTCATAATTGATATAAAAATTTTTCTGTAGCGGAATATTATCTTCGTGTAAGTGAAGCGTATCCGAGTTTACACTAAAATCTATACCAACGTCTTCGTAAACGGTGTTTTTATAAAAATTAACAGTAACCAAGCCAGACCTTAGTTCAGTTGCTTTATCTGAATAAATTAAGGTCTTATTGGACCAATCCTTTTCTGAAATATCATTGTCTTCTCGCTTACCTTTAATAGGTATGTTAACCCAAGTTTCATTGTTCTTAAAGTCTCTTATTCTAATTTTATAAACTGAAGATGTACTGTCTTCCACTGTAATGTATCCATTATCATAAGTGTCTTTATAAAGACTTAATGGGTTGTTTTTTTCAACAAACAGTTTTTGTATTCTTGATCTTTTGGTTTTAAAGTACTCGTAATCTATCATTCTTTTAATATGCTTCGTTTCATTAAAACTGAAACGTTTAAAATCAATTTCGAGACTTTTATTGCCATTATAAAACGTCTGAATGTTATAAACACCATTATTATTGGGTGCTAAATCTTGTTTGTCGTAAGATGTAACTCCAAAACCAATATTACCGTAAGCCGTAATTTTTTCAACATCATAATCACCATTTTTTTGAGGAATCAGACGGAGTGGTACGCGCTCGTTCTTACCATTAATCATGGCGTTTTCATCCTTTGGATAAGCATAAACAGCTGATACAAATGGGCGCGTGGAATCCTTAATATCAATACCAAATAACATGGGATTTATGGGACGTTCTTGATTGTCTCTAATTTCAAAATGTAGATGTGGTCCACCTGAACCTCCTGTGTTTCCTGAAAAGGCAATAATTTCGTCTTTGGATACTAAAAGCTCTTGTGTACTAGGAAAGACCTCTATTTCATAACTTTCTTTCTCATATTGGCATTCCTTAATATATTTTTCAATACGATCAGAAAATTTTTGTAAATGCGCATATACAGTGGTATAGCCATTTGGGTGAGTGACATAGAGAGCTTTACCATAACCATAATGAGAAATTTTTATTCTACTCACGTAACCGTCTGCAGTTGCATAAACCTTTAATCCTTGTTTTTGCTGTGTTTTTATATCTAAACCTGAATGAAAATGAGAAGATCTGAGTTCTGAAAACGTACCAGACAGTACTAAAGTAACATCTAAAGGATTTCTAAAATAGTCTTGTGGATATTCAGATTGCGAATAGGAGGAACATGTTATTAAAAAGAAGAGCAGTATTTTTTTCATATAGACAACTATTATGGCTAAAATATCAAAATGCATAAAAAATGCAAACCATAAATATGTATTATTTTTCTGAACGTTTTAATTTCTAAGTTGTTATGTCAACTAAAAATAATTGTAAAAGAATTGTATTATTTCAATAGGTATGTTAAATTTGTTTCAATAGTATTGAATTACTTAAATGAGTAAAATAGAAGAAATTGTTGATGCTTTAGAAAACAAAATCAGCAAGGTTTTACATAAGCAAGAAGTCTTAAAGCAAACTAATGATAAATTGTCTCGACAAATAGTAGAACAACAACAAAGGCTTCTGGAGCAGCAAGAAGAGATTGCTTCTTGGGCAGATAAATATGAAACACTCAAAATAGCAAATTCAATGCTTGGTAGTGACGATAATAAACGAGAAACAAAGCTCAAAATAAATGCACTTATTAGAGAAATTGATCATTGTATAGGTCAACTCTCAGAATAAAGTTGTAAATTTAGATTAGATGTCAGATCAATTAAAAATCAAACTTTCAATTGCCAATAGAGTATATCCGTTGACAATTAATCCAAAGCAGGAAGAAGGTTTACGTAAAGCCACAAAGAAGATAGAGGCTATGATTGGTCAGTTTGAGCAAAATTACTCTGTTAGAGATAAGCAAGATGTTTTGGCGATGTGTGCTTTACAATTTGCAGCTCAGGTAGAGCAAAAATCGATAGATAAGGAATATGTAAATGAAGAGGTACAAGACAAGCTCGAAGCTTTAAATGATCTTTTAAGCCAACATATTTAACTCGTACGTTCTTTAAAATACAAAAAGGTTACTGCCTACATTAGTTATATTTTTTGATAAACTCAACGTTAATTCTTTAAAAAGGGTGAGTTTGAATTGTAAAAGCATGCTGCTAATACG